>DASXSW010000544.1:0-7674 GCA_036505755.1 Binatia bacterium
CCAAGCCGTATGTGCGGACGCTTCGGTGGCTCGTTCGAGTACGGCGGCCTAAAGGTTCTGGAACCTTCACGGCGATTTTCCCACTCTTCGCGCCACGCTATAACATCGCATCATTTCAAGGTTGACTAAAAATACGCTCTAGCAATTGTACCGTCGCGTTTCGGAGGCCGCCGTCCGGCAGCTCCCGAACCGCTTCGGCGTACATCGGTTCGATAGAGCACGGCTGAACTCGCTCCGCTATGGCAAGTTCTTTTGTCAGCATGGAAAAATAAATCAGATTACCGGGTAGGAATCGCTAGCGCTTGTGGATTGACACCGCCTGCTTAAAGTGATTAATCTTTCTTTTCGCTAACGTCCCCTTTTCGAGAGCGATTCGTCTCTTGGCTTTGTCGATTGTCATTTGCGGAGGAAGCCATGACTACCGAAACCGCATTCAGCATACTTGCCGTGATTTTAGTGCTTTTCCTAGCTGCGGCTACCGCCAAGGCTGCGAGCGACAAAGGTTGTAGCGCGACGCTTTGGTTTATTGCTGGCGTTCTACTGCCGGGCCTCGCGTTGGTCGTGGCGCTTTTTCTAGATGAGCAATTGGTTAAAGAGTGCCCGAGGTGCGTGCGCCGGATCAGTCGCGATGCTCGCATCTGTAGCTATTGCGGGCACGATTTCACCGCTCGCGAAAACTTCCGCGTGGCTAATTTCCGTTACTAGCTCCGGTTCGTGTTAGCGTAGATTCCTAGCGGCCAGGTTAAAGCCTTTCCTTGGAAGAACTGACGGTTTATGTGTGGCCGCTTGACCGTGACATTCGAGTTCCGCGAGATCAAATTTCGCTGGAATCTTCGGGGTGATCGTTGCGTTCCCGCCCTCCCTAGAACATCGCGCCTTCAATTTCTGTTGACAAATCCAGACTCTCACCTGCACATTTGCATTAGCTCATCGCCGCGCCATTGCACAACGATTTATCGTCTGAAGGTGACTAGCTTAGATGGCGGAGTCTCTTTCATACGCGCAGTCTCTTAGAGTGGTTGGTCAAGATCTGGACGCGCTTGGCGTCGACTTCTTTGAACTGGCAAAATGGGGTGATGACTATATCGTTTGGCCAGGGCACGCCGAGTTTACGAGCAAACTTTCAGCGGAGAAGGGCTTTCTAACAAAAATCACCCGAAAGATTTTAGGACATGACGATTCGGATAAGGAGATTCCTAATCGTCTATACTTTACCCCCGCAGATATCATTTGGGCAAATACTCAGAGGCGGTTGAAGCGTAAAATATCGGGTAGCCCATCGGATCTGCGAGACCTATCCTTTGTTTTGCGTGTGCTCGGCGATTATTTGGATCGAAGAAAAGCCCGCCAGTTTACTATTTCATGGTCTAAGGATTCGATAATGATTACCTATGATCAGAAACAGGAACGCTTCACGGCAGAAAATCTATACGATTTCGGGATAGGGATGTATCTGAGAAGGTCCACCCGTACACAATGACACGCATAGGTTTCGTGGCTTGATGAGCTGTTCTCGGTTCGCCGAAATTTCTTGCCGCTGTATTGCAGTCGTTGTCGTCGGAGCTGATATAAGCTCACGACGTTTCTACGCTCGTCAATTCACCTGAGAATGATACGGCGACCCGAGGGCGAATTCATTCCGGGTGAAACAATCATCCAGCTGTACTATTGGAGACGGGTTAACGGCTATGTGACTGTTCCTGGGGATTCGATGTTCAAAGTCGCGGCCGATGGCTACACTCTCGAAGCTGTTGGATAAGACTTAGCACCCAACAAACGCGCTACGAACCAAGGCATCGTTGCACCTGAATTCCATCCAGGAGAGGGCGGTGTGAGTCCGACTGTGGCGCTCCAATCATCGATCACAGCGAACTGAATAGATGGAGAATTTCAATCGTAAGGCTATACGTTCTCGGTGACCGGCGCGAATAGCACCGCCAAAGGCAAGCACTCCAACGGTCTGAGGAGTCCCGATTTCTGGCAACTACGGTTTCTACATTACCACCGGCTATCCGATGGTTTCACACCGTAAGGGTACGCAGTGTCAGGCATGCGTGACAAGTTCGATTGGTTCGGAAGACAATGCCGACAATTTTGGGCGTTCATGCCCGGCGCCGCTGACACTATATTTCAAATAATTCATACCGATTAACAGCTTTCCCATCGGCCCGCGTATTGCGTTATGTCACTCAACTCATATGGCTGGTCCTTTTATACCTATAGGCGTGAAAGACACAGCCGAGAAGCAATGCGGGCAGGAGGAAAGCGTATGAAATATCAGCACGGCCCAAGAGTAGGGACGCAGGCAGCGACGATATTGTTCTTCCTAACATTCTTTTTCCTTCCGCGTTTTGGATACGGAGAGGTCGGAAATCCTCAAAGCCATCGCGCTGATCCTATCGTCCCCGGGCAGTTCATTGTTGTCTTAAATCGAGGTTTTGATCCGGCTCAAGTAGCCTCCGATCACGCTGCAGTACCGCTCCATCTATACCGCGTCGCCTCCCGGGGCTTTGCCGCTCGGCTCTCAAACGCCCAAGCCAACGCGCTTCGAAGCGACCGGCGTGTCAACAATGTAGTCGCGGATCGTAAAGTTACTACCGCAGCAAAGCCCGGCACTGGAGGAGGCGGCGGAGCCGTCGAAGCCATTCCCACCGGAGTAAGGCGTATCGACGCAGAGGGAGCTGTCGGAAGTGACGCCATTGTCGCGATCATCGATACGGGGATTGACTTGGATCATCCCGACCTGAACGTCTCTCAAGACTGTTGGTTTAGTGCGTACGGTCCCAATCGCGTTGATGCAGACGACGGCAACGGCCATGGCACTCATGTCGCTGGAACCGTCGGCGCAATAGCCAATACGAGCGGCGTGAGGGGCGTGGCGCCCGGCGCTTCACTTTGTCCTGTCAGGGTGCTCGATAACAGCGGGAGTGGCACTTGGTCGAGCATAATCGCCGGCATCGACTACGTGACAAACAGACGGTTAGAATTTAACGACGGCTCATCAGACGGCGATGCTGGGATTAATATAAAGGTAGCTAACATGAGCCTTGGCGGCTGCGCAAACGTGGCTTTCATCTGGTGTGTTGCTGAGCCTCCTCCCGGAAACAACAGCTGTGGCGTTGTGAATGGAATAGTTGAAGACCCCTTGCACCAGGCGATTTGCAACTCAACCGCTGCGGGAGTTGTTTACAGCGTCGCTGCCGGAAATGACGGCGATGACGCGCTTTATTTTGTTCCCGCCGCATATCCTGAAGTAATCACGGTCTCGGCGATTGCGGACTACAACGGGAAAGGTGGAGGCGGCGCCAAAGCCCCGAGAGGATGCAACTACGGAGCGGATGATTCATTGGCAAGCTTCAGTAACCACGGAGCGACGGTCGATATCGCCGCGCCGGGAGTATGTATCCTTTCCACGTATAAAGGCGGCGGAACAAAGACGCTGAGCGGCACGAGCATGGCTACACCGCACGTGACTGGGGCAATCGCCCTAGTGCCACTCGACTTAATTCATTATTCTTCTCGGGATGCTGCCGTGAATGCGCTTCAGAAAAAATCGCAAGGGAGTTATTGCGGTTTCAGCGGCGATCCCGATGTTTCCGCAGAGCCTATGGTTTACGTAGGCCAGCCGGATACAGACTGCGGTCTACTGGCGCCATAAGCATAAGAGGAAGATTTTAGAATTTTTCTGCATCTGAAAATGCGGGCGTAACGGCATTCGTCCCCGCTTTCCATTTACTTACGCGGAAATTTTGACACCAAAGTTGTTTTTCCTGTCGAGGGCTTCACGAGCGGATCGTACGAAGACAAACTTGATGGGTTATCGCACTTGATGGGTTGTCGCAGATGGGGTCGAGCGCATAAGTCAGGTGGATTTGATTCAACGACGCTTCAGATCGATCTCAAAGAAGGAATGCTTTGAAGGAGAATCAGTTCCATCACAGCGGACCTCTCTTGGAGTTGAGGTAAGCTGAAACTTAGGCTGCATAGCGGTCTCAATCTCCGCTGCTTTATTTGGTGCCGCGCTTGATTACAGAAGCGACCTCGGCGACGCGCTTGCCCAGGTCACGAGCGTCTGCCAGTTCGTTGTCGTCAATGCCCGGGATCCTGCGTTCTTGGGATAGGCGGAACTTGAGGTTCCAGTTGTCAAAGAATGTCTTCACCTCGCCTGACATGTTTCCGAAATAAACCGGCGATCCCACGATGACCGCGTCGGAGGACAACAGATCATCTGCTGCTACCTCGCCCACCCGCTTTAGAACGACGCTCGTACCTGAGACAGCCTTTGCCCCCCTCGGCGACTCCGTGGGCCATCTTCTCGGTCTTCCCGGAAGCCGAATGGTAGACCACCAGCACCGTCACCGGCTGAGGGTCGGCTGCTTGAGTCGGACTGCCGCCGAGAAGAAAAACTGCTGCCAGCAACACGACACCCGCCTCTTTAAGGAACTCTCGCCCATTCATATGCGTCCTCCTGATGGGATTGTGGAATCTGCTCTTATGTTATCGCCGACATAACGTGTCAATGTGATTTGCACGAAACTTGATTTTCGGGACGTAGGATGGAATTGAACGGCGCGTCTATCTCATGCAATGCTTCCAAACTGTGCCCGGTCGTTGGGTGGCCTAGCTGAGTACGGTTGCTGGACAATGTTTCGGGGATTGACCTTTCTAGTTGACAGCTCCAACTACCTGATGAAAGAATTCATTCCGCTTGGCAGGTGTGTCTGAAGGAGTTTGTGATGGCTATCTTGAAGAGCGTAGTCGTGCCGAAAAACTCCGGCGCGGCGTTCGAGGTAAAAAAGAGACAGAGACTACGGATCGCGGGGAAGAGCATCGTCGACTTCGTGGCGTTCAATCTGCACGATTTGACCGAACGGTTCGATCAGGCACGAACAAAGACGAATCAAGTGAAAATTTTTATCAGCACCGGCGATATTCTTTATTCCAAACGCAACAATCCGATGCTGACGATCATCGAAGACACGTTCAAGGAAGGGCGGCATGATCTGCAGAAGGGGATGTGCAGCAGGAAGCGTTTCGAGATGGTGGCTCAAGGGATATCGAAGCGCGTATTCGCGGAAGGCGTTGATATCAATCCGAAGACGGCGGAGGAAATCCCCGACCACGGCTGTTGGGAAAATCTGAGCGCGGCGGTTAGCCCATGGCATATTTCACCGGATGACGTGCCGAGCCCGTTCAATATATTCCAGTGCATGCGCATCGATCCCGACACCGGCATGATGTACGACACGATGATTCGCCCGAGGGACGAAGCCCATGTGGACTTCAGGGCAGAGATGGATTTGCTCGTAGCCGCCAGCGCGTGCCCTGAGTCGGGCAGGGGACAAGCGATTCGCGTGGAGATTTATGACGAATAAGGATCGGGAGCACCACGAGCGCACGAAGGCCGCGAAGGAAGAGGATATTTACCCGCAAAGAACGCAAAGGACGCAAAAAAAAGTAGGGGCGGGTTTCAAACCCGCCCCTACATGGTCCATAGAACTCCTAATCAGCTTCGTGCTCTTCGCTCCTTCGTGGT
The DNA here is from genome assembly GCA_036505755.1 of Binatia bacterium. Lineage (GTDB taxonomy): Bacteria > Desulfobacterota > Binatia > UBA9968 > UBA9968 > DP-20. The sequence goes on from DASXSW010000544.1 coordinate 5,537, forward strand.
GAATGAATTTGCCGCGAATAGCTGTGCACCTTGGAAGACGTTCGAGTCACGCCGATACTTCGAACGTCAGCATCTGTCGCGTCGCCTTGTGATAAGCGTCGACGCAGGCCGCTTCGGATTTTTCTTTTGGCGGGGCGACGATCCTGGCGCGCGCGGAGAACGTTACGGGACTTACGTCGAATGGATAGGGATCCATGATCACGGCGCCGGCGCCATTGGGCCGGATCGTGAGCTTCACGGTCTTGTCGCTGTCGTAGGAAACGCGGACCGGAGCGATGGTGTATTCCTTGAATTGTTCATCGGATGCATAGCCGTCGCAGCAGAAGTAGAGCGACAGCAAATCGAATATTTGCAGCACCATGTAATTGTACGCAAGCTCGTTGAGAAAACCGGGATCTTTCGTAGCAAAAGATTTTTTGCTTTCTTCTTGCTTGGCTTCCATCTCTTTCTTGGCGTTTTGCACTGCTTCGCTTCGTTCGCGCAGCCTGCCAGCTGGTTCCGTGAAAATATTGTAGCGATTGTGCCACAGGCCGGTGCGATGCATGGACACCAGTAAACCTGCGTAGGGATCGTGTGAGCTAATCCAGTCGACGTTTCTGGAATAGGCTTTGAGCTCGGTTGCTTCGAAATTCGGCACCTCTTCTCGATGCGCGAAGGGTCGGCCTTTTGGCACATTCATTGGTGGATTTCCCTCCCACTCGCGATAACCGCTGTCGTGGTAGGTGGTCGCGAAAACCATGGTTTGATAGGGCCGCAGTCTGGAGAAGCGATCGTTGCCCCAATGCGCCGCAAACTGCGCGGCGAGCTCGGCATGATCTTCCTGGGAGCTTACGTAAGACCGTCCGTCCTTTAATTCGCGTATAACCATGATTATCTCCTCATCTAATTTTTATCGCTCCATTCCAAAAAGTCTAAGAGCATTGCCGCCGAGAATCCCCTCTTTCGCCTCCTGAGACAAATCTTCCCGCGCCTGAATGACCGGCACGGTATTGGGCCAGCTTCCCATGGTGTCGGCGTGAGGGTAGTCGGTCCCCACCACCCAACTTTGAGTTCCGAGACGTTCGACCACAACACCGAGCAGCGTCTCGGTGGGACGAATGGAGAAGTAAAGGCGGTCCAGGTATTCGACGGGTTCTCGCTTGAGCCGCGTTTTAAGGCGATCGTAGTCCCCTTCTCCCTGGTGCACTGCGGAGAGACTATCCATGAGATGCGGTACCTGAGTTCCTCCGCCCTCCATAAAGCAAAAGCGCAGCTTGGGAAACGCGTCCAAGACGCCGCCAAACATCAAGTTAGCCAGTGCCAGTGTATTTTCGTAGCAGTTTCCCAGAGCGCTCCAAAAACCGTAGCCGCGCGTTTTGTAGTGCCTTGTCAGCCGCCAGCCGCCGGCAATCGGTCCAGTGTTGACCGGATGCACGATGATCGGAACATTTAGTTCCTCAGCCTTGGCGTAGAAAGGCCATAGTTCTTCCGCATCGAGATCCTTGTCTCCGACGCTGGTGTAGCTTACGGGCGCGGAAAATCCCAGCTCTCGCACGGCTCGCTCCAACTCCTGAACCGCCAAATGAGTATCTTGGAGGGGAATCGTTGCTAGCCCGATAAATTTGCCTGGATATTTTTTTAGGATTCTGCTAATCGCATTGTTATAGGATCGACAAACGCTCACTGCCAACTTGGGCTCTACATCGTAATAGAAGGCGCCATTACTGGGAACCAACACCTGCATGTCGAAATGAGCCTTGGTCATATCAGCGACCCGAATCGACGGGTCATCTCCCGAAATCCGCGGTCTCGGGTTAAATGGGTTGGGAATATGGCGCGCATAGTCGGGAATATTTCGCTGCCGCGCCGCGTACGCGACAAAGGAATTGCCCTTGATGTCAATGACGATCTTGGGACCCTCAGCGCCGAATTCTGGCGCTACCTCGTCAAAGGCATCACTGGGCAATATATGGGAATCACAGTCGATATAAGCCATGGGCTCTATTCCTCCCAGACGCTAACTATTTTATCCCTAACAGATCTCGAAACTCGTCCCGAATTTGGACGTAATTTTTTCCTAGATTTAGATCCGAAGGGATAATCCTGACGTTCTTTATCATATCGATTGGATTGCCTGCTACATCTGTTCGGACCGAACT
>DASXSW010000545.1:0-4755 GCA_036505755.1 Binatia bacterium
CATATTTCCCGACCGCGAGCCAATCCAGCGCCTGCCGATCCTCCCGGCTCAGGACAACATCCGTCTCCGTGAACAGGCGGGTTAGAAATTTGTCGCCGAGGTCCGGGACCTTGTACAGAATGCGCGCGCCGACGCGCGGTCGGCCGGGCTGGCGCGGGTCGACGGCGATGATTTTGCCGCGCCACTTGGTTTTGATCATGTCCCAGTAGGACTTGAATTCATTGGGATCGACCAGGTTCTTGTTGTAGAAGAGATTCGGCATATCGACGCTGCCGACGAAAACAAATATGTGACTTCCTTCCGGGTCCATGTAGTGGTGGTTACCTTCCCACCATTTGGTCACGTCCGTAACTTCCGCAAGCAGCAACGCCGGCTTGATGGGATCCAATGCTTTCGCCGGGTAGAGCACCGCCAGCGGCGTTGTCGGTCCACAGAGACAGACGTCCCAGAGAAATTTTCCGCCGCGCCGCTCCGCCATCAGGCGTGGCCCGGTCTCCGCCGCCGGCGTGCTCGTGCTGACAACTTGAATGTCGGCAAATTTTTTTTCGAAGATTCTGACTGCGGCTTCGATGCTCTCACGCTGATACAGGAATACACTGACTTTGCCTTCTTTTTTCGCCGCCTCGACGGTGCGTTGCCACTCGCCGTCACTCTTTAATTCAGCGCCACGAACAACATCCGTCAGAAAAGGATTAAGACTCAGGTTGAACAGCAACAGAGCGCACAGCCGAACCAAAAGGCGAACTTTCAGCAAAGGCCGTTTCATGGAGGTGGTACGGTGACTACTTGATGACGCGTGCCGTTGCGGCATGATCGATTCGTTGCACGGCAGGCCAATCCTCGCGCATCTCGATCATCGCCTGACACGAGAGTCAAAACACGTAACCCGAAACGGCGAAAGCGTTTAGCTTTCGCGCGGCCACAAGGTGACGCCCTCCGGCTTGAGCTCGAGAAAAACCTTGCCGCCCTGTTTGAGTAGTTTGGCTTCCGGCGAGACGATCACCCGGGTCTCTGAGCCGAGGGTCACGGTGTATTCGTAACGATCGCCGAGGAATTGTGTCGCCTGCAACGTTCCTTCGACGACGTTACCCTGCCCTTCACAGATCTTTTCGGAGAGAGTCATTTTTTCAGGCCGGATGGCGACCATCGCCGACTGGCCGACGGTGGGAAATCCGTTTGCGGACGAAATGACATTGTTCCGTTGCAGCGTGAGGGAGGAGGCGCCGACTCCATGGACTTCGACTTGCACATGCTGGTCGGAAACTCCGATCACGTTTCCCGTCAAAAGAAACGTCTTGCCCAGGAAGTCACGCACGAACGGCGTGGCCGGTTTATAGTAAACGTCTTCAGGCGTCCCGACCTGTTCGAGCACACCGAATTTCATGATGGCGATTCGATCCGACAGGCTCAGGGCTTCGATCTGGTCGTGGGTAACGAAGATGACGGTGACGTTGACGCGTCGCTGCAGGGACTTGAGCTCGCGTCGCATCTCTTCGCGCAGCTGCGCGTCCAAGTTGCTGAGAGGTTCGTCAAGCAATAAAACTTTCGGAGAAAAAACCAACGCGCGCGCAAGAGCGACCCGCTGTTGCTGTCCGCCGCTCAGCGCTGGCGCGGGCCGGTCTTCCAGTCCGGCAAGGCCGACCAGGCCGAGAACATCGGCCACTTTGGTGCGGATGTCGGACCTGTTCGTGCCGCGCAGTTTGAGCGGATACGAAACATTTTCAAAAACCGTCATGTGCGGCCACAGGGCGTAGGACTGAAACACCATGCCCATGTCGCGCTTTTCCGGCTTGACGAATATTTTTTGCTCTCCCGAAACCAGGCAGCGGTCGCCGAGATAGATCTCGCCGCCGTCGGGTTTTTCCAAGCCGCCGACCATGCGTAGCGTCGTCGTTTTGCCGCAGCCGCTCGATCCCAGGAGCGTGAAGAATTCGCCCTCGCGAATCTCTAAATTCAATCGATTGACGGCGATCACCGGATCGAACATTTTGTAGAGATTTTGAATGCGCAGAAAGCTCACGTGCTTTATCCTTGCCGATTAATGAGAACCGAGGATCGAAGATCGATGATGGAGGATAGCAATATTCATATTCGATCTTCCATCCTCGACCCTCTATCCTCGACCTTCTTTAAACGTCACTCCGCCCGGATGCCAACCTTGAGGCCGAACGATCTGGCGACGACCGCCAATCCAAGCGTGAGCAAGGTAACCAGGATGATGGTTATGCTCGCGACCTCGCGATATCCAGCCGCCACCTGATCCAGAGCGAGCAGCGACAGCGTTCGGGTTTCCGAAGTTGCCAGGAGAATGATTGCCGAGTTATGCTGCGCGGCGAACATGAATTTAATCACCCCGACCATCACCATGGTTTGCGCCATCAGTGGAAACACGATGCGTAAATAAGTGCGCCAGAACCCCGCGCCTGACATGCGCGACGACTCTTCCAACTCTTTACCCAGCTGAACGAAGTTTGCTTTGAGAATTTGTGTGGCTATCGTGATGCCGCCGAGAACTTGGGCAACCACGAGGAGGACTATGGTGCCGTAGAACGGCCGGAAAAACGGCGTGCCGAGAAACATCCACAATAGACCGAGTCCGGACAGTACGCCGGGGATCGCCGATGGCAGCCAGCAAATTGAATCGAGCACCGAGCGGCCGGGAAGTTTGGTGCGCACCAGAACATAGCCGATCAGAGAGAAGGCCAGGGCGCCGACCAGGCCGGCGCTCACCGCTACGATCAATGTGTTGTGCAAGCCATTGAGAATACGCGGATCGTTGAGCGCCATCCTCCAGTATTCCAAAGTCCAGGTCTTCGGAAGATTAAAAAAACCGAACCGCGTCATGAAGCTGCCGCCCAACACGCTCAAGAGCGGCACGACGTCCAGGATGAAAACGATGAAGGCGACAAACGCCGTCGCGGGGTAACGCCACACACCGAGATCGATAATCTTGGGTTTGAATTGGCCCGTGACCGTGGTGAATTGGCGGCGCGTGATCAATTTGCGCTGTATCGGTATAAACGCCACTAGAAAGATCAGAATAACGCTGCCCAACGCCGCCGCATGACTGACCAACGGCGGTTCCTGCCTCGCGAGATCGACAATTTTCGTCGAATACACGTAGAAGCCCCACGGCACGCCGAGTAACAGCTCGATCTCGAAGCTGCTGAAGATGCGAATCACGCTGAGTAAGAAAACAACAATGATCACCGGAGTCATTGCTGGAACGGTGATCCGCAACATCGTCGTGAGCGCGCTCGCGCCGGACATCCGACTCGCTTCTTCCATCGATGCGTCCATGCGGCGGAACGCCGGCGTCATCAACATCACCTTGGTGGAAATACCGTTGCTGACCAAATGAACCCAAATAATCCCCGCGAAGGTGTAAATGTCGAAATTAAGCCCGCTCAAGAACGGTATCTGGCGCAGCCACGAATTGATCAAACCAGTGCTCGGATCGAGCATCAGCATCCAGCCGAACGTGGTCGCCAGCCCCGGCATAAAGAACGAAATCCAAAAGCCGAACTCCAACCCGTTGGCGAATAGGATATTCGTGCGCGCGAGCAACCAGGAAATAAAAATCCCCACCGGTAAGGCGATTATTTGAAGCACGATGCCGATTTTCACGCTGTTCCACAGTGAGCGCCAGATGCCGTATTCGCTGAACGCCTCGCGCCAGGCTTTGAGGCCGTAGACGGGCGGTTCGGCGATCGTCGCGGTATTGAAACTGTTGATAACAATCAGGGTCAATGGATAGAGCACGTAGAAGCCCATAAAGCCGATCAGCACAGCCATCAGCGCCGTGCCGCTATCCATCGGCGGTAGCCAAGAACGGCTGATTGATACAGGGCCAATTGTCTCGGTTTTTGCCATATTGAAACCCTCTATAAGCCAGCGAGTTTCTATCGCGTCGTTGTGCGAAGTTCAAGACTACAGAACAATAATCGGATCTTGCGATCAAGTGTTCATTACGGGCTCGGCACCTGATGGGTGACAAGGGGTTCGCACTTGTGCTCACTCGACTGAAGTATCGCCAGGCAAACCTCCAAAGTCGCTTTGCGCCACTTGCCATCATGCAACATGGGCCGGTCCATGATGACGGTCACAATCTTCGAGCGTCAAAGCCCTGGGCTTCTCGACCATGACATGCTTGCCACGTTCTAATGTGGTGATCGCATGTTCGGCGTGGAAGTGATTCGGGATAGCGACGTAGACGGCATTGAGCTCCTTGCTTTCGCACATCGCCGCTACGCTATCGAATGTCTGGATGCCAAATTCGGCCTGGTACTGTTCGCCCGCCTCTCGTCTGAGATCCAATCCTGCGACGAAGCGGAAACCCGTCGTATTTGCGACAGCATCCAGCAATGACCTTCCCGCCGTACCGAGACCGGCGAGACCGATTCTAACTTTTATGTTTCATTACCTGGGCGGTGCCACTATGAGTTCCAGCAGTTCCATTCGTTCAATCCCCTCCTTCATCCTCCCCCGCGACGCCGGGGGAGGAAAGAGGTGGGGGCTGGAACTATTGGAACGACTGGAACGTTTGGAACCCTCGTTTAATCTCTCTTTTCCGTTCGCTCTTCCTGATCGAGAATCGGGCTGTACTTGGTAGCGCCGCCCTGCCGGCGCGGACCGGAGCGAAAACTTCCACTATTGAGTTTGGCATCCTCCAGGCGGAGCTTGATGTAGCGATTCTTCGCCGGATCGCGAAAAACGTTTATCGGGTCTTGCCCGGCCTGGACCTTGTCGAGCTGT
>DASXSW010000546.1:0-6056 GCA_036505755.1 Binatia bacterium
TCGAAGAAGTCGCCGAGCGGACGATTCGCTGCCTCAAGCGAACGGTTCCGGCGGCAGTACCCGGCATTGCCTTCCTGTCCGGCGGTCAGAGCGCGGTAAGCGCGACCGAGCATCTCAATGCGATGAATAGGATGGGCCCGCTACCGTGGCAGGTGAGCTTCTCCTACGCCCGCGCCTTGCAAGATCCAGCGTTGAAAGCCTGGAAAGGCGAGGCAGCCAACGTCTCCGAGGCGCAAAAGATTTTCTACCACCGGGCCAAAATGAATAGTGCGGCGAGAAGCGGCAGCTACACCAAGCAGATGGAAGCGGCGGCTTAACCCATATCGACGGTCTTGGCTCAACAGAGCAAATCCCTGGTAACCCACCGCGGTGGGTGTCATTGCGGCCAAGTTAAATTCGAGGTCTTGGCGCCCGCCGAGATCGAAGCCAGTGAGTGCAACTGCTCGATTTGCAGCAAAACCGGCTTTCTCCATCTCATCATTCCCAAGTCCCGATTCAAATTATTACAGGGGTCCGATCATCTTTCGACGTACACTTTCAACACCGGTGTTGCGCACCATTTATTCTGCCAGGTTTGCGGTATCAAGTCCTTCTACGTGCCGCGCTCCAATCCCGACGGCTACAGCGTAAACGTTCGGTGTCTCGATCCGAGCACGGTTAAAAATATCAACGTCAGCCACTTCGACGGACAAAATTGGGAGCAACACGCGGGCGAACTATCCCACCTTTCGAGCGATGAGAAGCAATGACTTTCACCAACGCTTAAACCAAGGAGACTGCGGCATGGACATCGAAGGAATCGGTTTTGTCATTGGTTTGATCGGCGCCATCTGGATGAAGAGCTCGATGAACTTGAGCCGTGACTATAAGGATCAGCCGGAGTTCAAAATGATCGGCCGAGAACCGGAGAATCCTGCGCTCAAGGCATTCATTCGAGGTGTCTCGTTGGTGCTGCTCGGTTTGGGAATCGAAACTTACGCGCGCTTGTTTTTGAATTAGCCACTCTGTTTCCACAATCGACAGCGGCTCGATGCCATCACAAGATCTCCCCTGGCCCGCCTTTCAAAGAGAGGAATAGTCTTGGGGCCATTAGCGTTCACCAACTTTCTTCCCAACCCCGGATTTGACATGCTAGCGTTGCGCGGCGTATCGTAAAATGATTTCTATCTCGCTACTTAATTCATTAGGAGGATGCCAATGGCTTATGATCTGCTGATTCGTGGTGGGCGCGTGGTCGATGGCTCTGGACTGCCGTCATACGTAGCCGATGTCGGCGTTAAAGACGGTAAGGTGGTCGCAGTGGGTAAGCTCAACGACGGCGCAGCGCGCGTGATCGATGCAGCGGGTTTAGCCGTGTCCCCAGGATTCATCGATCATCATACGCATTTGGACGCACAGATGTTGTGGGATCCTTATGGCACGTGCGAACCGCAGCATGGAATTACCACCGTGGTGATGGGCAACTGCGGTCTATCGTTGGCTCCGACCCGATCGGGCATTGAAGACGCAATAGTCAAAAGCTTTGTGCGCGTCGAGGCGATCCCGCGCTTTGCCTTGGAAGCGGGAGTCCAGTGGAAGTGGCATAGCTATGGCGAGTATCTCGACCACTTGGAAGGAAAACTCGGCATTAATGTTGGCGGTCTGGTCGGACACATCGCCGTGCGCCACAACGCGATGGGCGAGGATGCCGTCGAGCGAAAGGCCACGGGCGCGGAAGTGCAAAAGATGCGCGGCCTGGTATTGGAAGCGATGGAAGGCGGCGCTTTGGGAATGTCCACCAACCGCAATGAGCGGCATATGCGCGAAGACGGCAAGCCGGTAGCGAGCCGCCTGGCAGACGATGAAGAGTTCTTCGGATTGTGCGACGTGTTGGCTGAACGAAATGCCGGCGTGATTGAAACGATTCTGGGAAGAAACAAGATCGAACATTTCGAGTTTTATCACGAGCTCGCCAAGTGCACCCAGCGACCGGTCCTCTGGCAAAGTCTGCAGCATCGCTGGGCCGAGCCGAATCTTTGGCGCGAGCAACTCGATGCCGTCGAGCCGATTTTTAAGGCTGGCTATCAAGCTTACGGGTTGTCGCACACGGTGCCGCTAGTGCGCCATTTTGACCTCACGAACTGCCAGGTTTTCGACGAATTCCCGACCTGGAAAAACCTCATGTTCCTGCCCGTAGAAGTGCGCAAACAGGCCTTTGCCGATCCAGCGACCCGACAGAAGATGAGAGCCGATCTGGCTAGCCCGGCGCCGACGAATTTCCACAGACGCTGGGATATTCCGAAGGTTGAAAAGGTCGTCAAGCCGGAGAATCAAAAGTACGTCGGCAAGAGCATTGAACAATTGGCCAAGATGCAAAACAAAGATCCGCTCGATGCGTTCCTCGATCTCGCTCTCGACGAAGATCTCGCGACCGTGTTCTGGAATGCTAACAACGGCGGCGATTGGAACGCGATGGGGGAAATCTTACGCAGCCCGTACGTGTTGGTTGGCACTTCAGACGCCGGCGCCCACGTGCAATTCGGCGCTGATTTCGGTTACGGCACGATTCTTCTCGGTCTCTGGGTGCGCGAGCGCCAGGTGATGACTCTGGAACAGGCGATACATAAGCTCACGTTTCACGTTGCTTCGATCTTCGGCTTGCAGGGCAGAGGATTGTTACGGCCGGGCTACGCCGCTGACTTCGCGATCTTCGATCCAAAGACCGTTCAAGCGCACGAACCGGAGTGGGCGAATGACTATCCGGCCGGAAGCAAGCGACTGGTGCAGCGTTGCGTCGGTATGCACTACACCGTTGTCAACGGAACCGTCATACATGAGGACGGGCGCATGACCGGAGATCTGCCCGGCCAAGTCATTCGCGGTCCGCTCTATCGTCAACAGAAAGCGGCTGCGTAAGGCATGGGAGTAAGCTTTATTCCCGTGGCCCGCATCGGCGAATTATCGCCCGGCAGTGTGAAGGAAGTCGACCTCGGCGGGCGCCAAGTGCTCTTGGCGTTCGTCGAGGGTAAATATTTTGCTTTTTCCCGACATTGTCCCCACGAAGAAGCCGATCTCAAGATTGCCGGTCAGCTTTTGGGCGGCGCAACGATTCGTTGCACCAATCACAGCTATTGCTACGACCTTACATCCGGGGAGTGCACGTTGCCCAAGGGAGCGGCGCCGCTGACGGTTCTCCCAGCCGAAGAACGGGGCGAAGAGGTCTGCATTCGTCTCGAGTGGTAATTCTTTGAAGTTCCCTTTTTGTTGAGGTCCACATACTCACATGAGGCGTCTGGCGAAAACTTGAACACCGAAGATCGAATTATTTAACAACCCAATACTCCATTACGCCAATAATACATTTCTCTCCCACCCTCTGGCCAATCCGCTCAAGAAAAGGTAAATTTTTTGGGAATTTCGTCGGCTCGCCGGCAAACACGGTGGTGGTAACCTGCTTTAACCGGCGGAAGCGTCAATATGAAAGTTGCTGAAATCATGTTTAGCAGTGCTCGGATACGCCGGATCATGCCGCGTGTTTTGGTATTGGCAGTTTCGCTCGTCTGGCTTGTGGTAAGCGATACGAGCGACGCGCAAGAAAAAACTCTTCTCTGGAAGGTGAGCAACGACAAGCACAGCATTTATCTCCTCGGCTCCATCCATTATCTAAAAAAAGAAAATTTTCCGCTCCATAAGGCTATCCTCACTGCGTTTAATGCCAGCAAAAGGTTGGTGCTGGAAGTGGACCTGAACAGGATCTCACCGGACGCGGCCCAAAGGGTGACGCTCGAGAAGGCGATGTATCGTGACGGCCAGACGCTACAGCAAAACGTCAGCGAGGAAACTTATCAACTCGCCGAGCAACACGCCGCGAAATTGGGCATCGATATGAAAATCATGGGTCCTATGAAGCCGTGGTTCGTCGCGTTGACGCTGCTGGCTATCAAGTTTCAGCAGATCGGTCTGGATCCCAATCTCGGTGTCGATCACTATCTCGCGGAGCGCGCCAAAGCCAGTGGAAAAGCGACGAGCGGGCTCGAGACGCTGGAATTCCAGGTGGGGTTGTTAGACCAGTTATCGAAACGCGATCAGGAGTCACTGTTGCGCGAAACCGTGGGCGAAATGGAGCTATTGGTTACGAATATAAATCAAATTGTGCAATCATGGCTGAACGGTGACAGTGACTCTTTGGAGACGCTTTTGCTAGGCAGCATGAAAGAGTATCCGGAGCTCCATGAAAAAATTATCGTGGAACGCAACCGGCGCTGGGTACCACAGATTGAAAAAATACTGGCGCAAGACGGCGACGCCATAGTCGTGGTCGGCGCGGCCCATTTGGTTGGCAAAGACGGAGTCATTGAGATGTTGAAGGCGCGCGGTTATAGGCTGGAGCAGAAGTGATGGTGTCGAACAAATCTCACACAAGCGGTATTCGCGTGGCGGATTGGATGACGCAAGGGGTTTTAGCGGTGGAAACCTTCGACAGCATTGCCGTCGCTCGGCAGGTCATGGCCAAACATCGTGTCAACCAGCTTCCGGTGTTGGACGACGATAATCTGGTCGGTATCGTTACCGATCGTGATATTCGCGACGCTTATCCGACCAGCATGATGATTGACCGCACTGAGGCAATCGACCGGTTTGCCGAAAAGATCACTGTCGAGGAAGTCATGACCCACGATGTTTTCATCGTGCGCCCGGAAACGACGCTGGCAACCGCTGTGAACCTGCTCAGGCGCCACCGGATCGGTTCTCTACCGGTGATAAAGGACAAAAAGCTCGTCGGAATCATAACGCGGAGTGATATTCTTGATTTTGTCTTGAGCCGGTCGCGCAAACGAACACCGCCGCAAGGCAAGCAGGCTAGGAAAGTAAAGTCAGCCAAAAAAAGAAAATAGGCGCCTAGCGATCATTTAATCCAGGGAGCAATCAAAACGTGCCATCCTTCGACATCGTCAGCCGCATCGATCTTCAGGAAGTCGACAATGCGGTTAATATTACCAAGAAGGCGATCTTGTCGCGTTATGACTTTCGCAACTCGAAAACCGAGATCGACTTGGATAAAAAAGACAAAAAGATTCACCTGGTAACTGAAGACGACATGAAGCTGCGTGCGGTGCAGGACGCGCTGATCGAAAACCTGGTCAAACGCAAAGTAGATCGCAAATGTTTAGATGCCAAGCCGAGCGAGATGGCAGCCCACGGAATGATTCAGCGCGAGATCACGATTAAAGAAGGCGTGGATTCCGACACCGCGCGTAACATCGTTAAGATGATCAAGGAGCGCAAGTTAAAAGTCCAGGCGGCGATCCAGGAAAACCAAGTAAGAGTCACCGCGAAAAAGATTGATGACCTACAGGAAGTCATTCAAATGCTACGCGCCAGCAGCATGCCGATTCCGCTTCAATTCATCAACATGCAACGTTAATGTGACGACAGTGGCCAAAATTTTTTAACAGGAGAAATACGCCTCGTGGGCAAATTCCCCGGTAGTGGTTCAGGTTGGGAAAGATCTCTCACTTTGTTCGAGATGACACATGACTTATGCATTCCGAGCAAGCGAGGAATCTTTCTCGATTTTAAGAGTCATGTGGATTGAAAATGAACCACTAGCAGTTGGCCCTTTGACAAAGGGGAACAAAAGGGGATTTTCTTAACGAACGGTGAGGAGAGATGTTATGGAAAAAATCAAAAAAAGCGATGACGAGTGGAAAAAAGAACTGACTGACGAGCAGTTTTACGTTTGCCGAAAGAAAGGCACCGAGCGTGCTTTCAGCGGTCAGTATTGGGACAACCACGAGCAAGGCATGTATCGCTGTGCCTGCTGCGGCAACGAACTGTTTAGTTCCGATACCAAGTTCGATTCGGGCACTGGCTGGCCGAGCTTCTGGGCACCGGCTGCTGAAGGTAACGTCGACACCGAAGAGGATGACAGCCTGCTGATGCGCAGAACTGAAGTGCTGTGCAGCAAATGCAATGCGCACTTGGGACATGTGTTCGACGACGGACCGAAGCCGACGAACTTGCGTTACTGCATCAATTCCGCGTCGCTGAAATTCGAAAAGGCAAAATAGGCGTGC
>DASXSW010000547.1:0-7295 GCA_036505755.1 Binatia bacterium
TTCCTCCCGGAGGTATTTCCTTCGCGGCGGTGTAGTAAACAGTTCGCCCCGGATCATCCTTGCCGGGATGAAATTCGTTCGCCCAGCGCCACGAGTATCTTATTTCCAAGACTACATCGCGCAGGGTGTCGCGTGAATTATTGACCATTTCGCCCGAAACCTCGCCGTTCTTAATCGACACATTGCGCAGCGTTACGAACCGGCCGACTTCGTCACCCGCGACAACCATAGTGTCCTTGGCGGTAGCGGCAATAGCCACGACGCCCGGCGTCGCCAATACAACAATGGCTAAGGCATAAAAAAGCTTAATCATAACTCCTTTCGAAGGATGTGCGTTCCGAGACTTATGGATAAAACCAATTCTGCCCGTCCGGCCAGTCGGCAGGACGCCGGAGGCCGTGACACTTTTGAATTTCCAGATTTCCAAGTGAGCAAGTCGCAGGCCATCCCGTTGATCATCTAAAATTAAAAGGAAAACAATTTCTCATAAATACGAAGTCTCATAAATTCGCGGATTCTCGCGAGCGCGCCATCAGACATCCAGACTTGGCTTCTTCTCGATCGGTAGTCCGGCGGCTTGCCAAATTTTCCACCCGTCAATTAGGGCCCGCGCGCGCTGCCATCCGGCTCGTTTGAGTTCCTGCGCCGCACGGGCGCTGGTGGCTTCGTCCGGTCAAGCGCAGAACGTAATGATCCAGGTTTGGCGCGGCACGTTGAGTTCGGCGATTCGCCGAACGATTTTATCGGCCGGTATTCGCAGCGCGCCTTGAGCTTGAAATGCGCTGGAGTTGAAACTGTTCTCGGCGCGGACGTCGACGATCAACAAGAGAGCGCCGGAGGATTGCAGCGCGCGGAGTTCTTCGATCGATATACGATCGCTGTCGTTCTCAGCGACGATTGGACGCGGCGCGCCGTTATTGGCTTCTGCAGTTGCCGTGGCAATTTGATTGCGGTTTACGGGAGCGGGCAAAGGCGGCGTTCGGCCCAGTAGCATCAGCGAGCCGCCGTGCAGCGCCACCGAGAGCAGCACGACGAGGCAGCAAATGACAAACAGCTGCTCGCTGCCCGGCACACCGGCGAATACCGGCACGAGGATCAACAGTAACGAGCTCAGGCCGCGCGGTCCGAACCACGCGATTAAGAAACAGCTGCGGCGCTCTAGCTTGGTGCGCGACAACGACAAGAGGAATGCGATCGGCCGGATCAACACCACGGTTACGGCGAAGAGTACCGTCATCACATTGAGCACAAGCAGCCCTTGCCATATGAGCGAGCTGCCAAACAGGATGAAGGTGAAGAGCAGGGTCATCTCGGCGGTGGTCTGTCCGTATTCGAGAAAGCAGTCGCATAGTTCCACGTCGAGAGCGGCAATCGTCAATCCGGCGCAAAAAGCTGCCAAGAAGCCGCTACCATGCACTGCTTCGGCCGCCGCATAAGCGGCAAATGCCACGCCGAGCGAATACAAAGATTCGTAGTCCCGGCGCACGCCGGTTTTGCGCCGCACCAATTCGAGCGCCCCGATCGCCAGCAAACCCACCGTGACGCCAGCTCCGGGACCGAGGAGAAACAGCTCGAGCGCCAAGCGCGCCGATTCGACACCGAAAAGATTGCTGTGGCTCAACACAGCCATGGCGACGAGAATGATCGGCAGCAAGACGATATCGTTCAAGCCGCTTTCCAGACGCAACGCCAGGCGCACGGTTTCAGGAAGACCCGGTCGTTTCAACAAACCGCGCAGCATCACCGGATCGGTCGATGCCAGAGCAGCGCCGATCATCACCGCCGACGCGGGCGAAAAATCCAAAAGCATCCATGCCGCAAGCGCGATGAGCGCCGCCGACAGCAAAGTGCCGGGCCCGATTACAAGAAAAGCTAAAAGACGATGACGCCGGATCTCGGCAATGCTCAAGCTTACTGCGTCGGTAAACAACACCAGCACAAGGCTTAAGGTTGCGACGACCCGCAGGATCGGGGAATCCAGAGAAACATTCAATAATTGCAACCCGGCAGGTCCGAGCATCGCGCCGAGCGCGAGGAAAACTCCGACTTGAGGAACATCGCTGCGGTCGATGAAGCCGGATAGAAGCGCAGCGACGATAATTACCACGCCGACTAGGGCTAAGGTCAGGATAAAGAACTGAGAACTAAACAGGTCCATAGGTAAGCGCTGGCAGACTCGGGGACTATATCAGCGCGCGTGAGTTAGTCCAGATGTTTTGGAAGTCTCACAAATGAGACGGTCATAGACAGACGCTGGGAAGAGCGAGTTGGACGAAAATTTTTCACCATCGCGCAGCCCTACTATCGCGGAGAAGTCGTGGCAATTGCTTGGCATAGAGATTGCGCATCAAAACGAGAAGGATTGAAGCGGAACGGAGAAAACCAATGTATACCCAAATACTGGTGCCTCTGGACGGATCCAAGACTGCGGAAAAAGCTCTGCCTTACGCGCGCGTTCTTGCGTCGAAGTTCAAGCTCCCCGTGGAGTTGCTGGCAGTCATTGACATCACCGAGCTTGCCCTGCGCATTCCCGCTGACAAAGCCCGTTATCTCACTACTCTGATTGAAAAGAACATTGGCAACAGCGAACAGTACCTGAAAGGGGTTGCCGGGACATTTCACGATGTCAGCGTCAGGTGCACAGTGGACAAAGGCAGAGTCGCGGACGTCATCATCCAGAGAGCCGCGGCGAACACAGGTACACTCATTAACATGGCTACGCATGGCCGTTCGGGGATCGACCGGTGGCTATTGGGGAGTATCGCCGAAAAGGTTTTGCGAGGCGCGACCAACCCGCTGCTGTTAGTACGCGCCACAGAGGAAGCGAAGACAGAAGGAGAGGCCAACCTCAGATCCGTCGTAGTGCCATTGGATGGCTCCGAGTTGGCTGAGAGCGTTCTGCCCGCGGTCGCGGAATTGGCAAAACCACTGCAGCTAGAAGTCATTTTATTCCGGGCTTATACCGTTCCTTATAGCGCGTTGGCTGCCGACGCCGAAGGCTTCTATCTGGCCCCTGAAGAGGAACTAATCTCAGCGATGCGAGACGAAGCGATCGCCTATCTCGAGAAAAAAGCGGAGGCGATGAAAAAATTGGGGGTCGATAGGGTCTCTACTATTGTCGAGTACGGCCTAGCTGCCGATGAGATCATTTCTCTCGCACGTAAGACTCCGGACAATGTGATTGCGATGTGTGCCCACGGGCGATCGGGCGTGAAACGTTGGGTATTGGGCAGCGTTACGGAAACCGTCGTGCGTCACGCGGGTGATCCGGTGCTGGTTATTAGGGCGACCTGAAGCTGCTCCTTTATCTATCGGCAGTGACAGGAGGAGATGAAGCCATGGTCGATGAGAAGGATCGATTTGGTGAAACCATGAAACTCGTGGAGGCGTGCCAAGGAGGATATCTACTTTGCGCAACGCGACCGCGAACTCGTCGAAAAACTTAAAGCGCAATTGCAGAAGGTGGAAGATCAGGAGTGAAAACTCCACTGCCCCAAATGCCGTGGTCTATTAGAGACCTATACTTTCCAGGGGTTTGTGCTGGACCGCTGTAAGAACTGCGGCGGGGTCTGGATGGATAACGGGGAACTCGAAGGGATAATCAGAAAAGTTGCCCGAGGTCCGTTGGGTCATTGGATAGACAAACTGTTGAGTAAAGAAGAGCCAACAGAAGCCAAGACGTGACCACGTCGAAATGCCCGTCGCGCTTGTATGCTTTCATGGCGGCCGGACGTCAGCTTCCGTTGCCTAGCCAGACTACGGCGCCTTTTGCGTTATCGAACACCATGACTTTCAAACCCAGGCTGCATAGGGAAGCGCTCAGTGAGTGCAGCCGATCGAACTCGTCGATCTCCGACGACACGACTGCGATTTTGATGTCTGGACGGAACAAATCATGCCCGAGGCCATTAACAAGCACATCGATATCTGGAGGTTCAAGTCTTAACCTGGCATCTGTCAGATCGATCAAAATCTTGCAATTAAGGAGGAATTGGCTCGTCGCCGCAACCTCGCGCAAAATTTGCTCGAATCTCCCGGCGTCAATCAGTCCGCGAGTGATTACTATGAGGTAATTACCTCCGGACAATTCCAGCAATTTAATCCTTAAATCCATCGTTGAAAAATCGTAAATATTTGGACCAGTCTTCATCTTGGTTCGCCGACAATCGGTATTCTGACAGCCAGCCGCCTGCCGTACCGGCTTTTCTTAATGCGCTACGGCAAAGAAACCGCATGCATTGATGGCGCGAGCAGAAAGTTCTTCGATGGTCTAGGCGGGAATCGTAAAAGGGGATAGGCCAAGTCGAAAACCGGTCTATCCCCTTTTGCTTTTTATGGACGGCGTTTGGGGCCGTCGTTGCGAGAGTTTAACCAACGTTGCGGGACAAAGCGGCGAACGATGTGCTGCCATCAGTACGCCGAAGCAACAGAAGCAACGGTTTGTCTCCCTTGGCCTTGGCCACCTCATCTTTCACGCCTTGCACCGAGCTCACCGGAGCTCGGTTAACTTGCAAGATCACGTCGTTCGCCTGGATGCCCGCGTTCGCGGCCGGGCTGCCGGGCATGACAGCCGTCACCAGCACGCCGTCGCTTCCCGTGAGACCCATCTGATGCCGCTCCTCGGGCCGGATGTTCTGCAGCGCCAATCCCCACTCGCTCTTTTCCTGCCTTGTGTTTACCGCCGCAGTCGAATCGTTGAGCTTGCTAATGGCTACGCTGATCGTTTGCGTCTTTCCGTCACGCACAATTTCAAGCGGTACGGTCTTACCCACCGGCGTGGCAGCCACGAGACCGGGCAGGGTTGCCGACCCGTCGATTTTCTTCCCGTCATAACTGACGATCACGTCGCCGCGTTTGATTCCGGCCTTGTCTGCAGGGCCTTGGGCCACGACATCGCCCACAAGCGCGCCCCGCTCTTTGTCGACGCCAAAAGAGCGCGCGAGGTCCGGCGTTACGGGTTGAACTGAAACACCCAGCCACCCGCGCGTGACCGTGCCCTTGGTTTCCAGTTCCGGAACGAGATTTTTCACGAGGTTCGCCGGAATGGCGAAACCAATACCGATGTTGGCGCCACTCTGGCTGAAAATGGCGGTGTTGATGCCAACGACTTCACCAGCCATGTTGAAAAGTGGACCGCCGGAATTGCCCGGATTAATGGACGCGTCGGTTTGAATGAAATCATCGTATGGACCGGCTCCGATCGTCCTCCCCTTGGCACTGACGATTCCTGTGGTTACGGTGTTACTCAATCCGAACGGATTGCCGATCGCCATCACCCAGTCTCCTACGCGGAGCAGATCGGAGTTACCGAGCGTCACAATTGGTAAAGACGTTTTGGGATCGATTTTAATGACCGCCAAGTCGGTCTTCGGGTCGAGTCCCAGAATCTTGGCCTTGTATTGCTGTTTGTCGCTCAAGGTGACCGTGATCTCCTGAGCATTTGCCACAACGTGGTTGTTCGTCAGGATCACGCCGTCTTTGCGAATGATGAATCCCGATCCGGTCCCCTGACGTTTGAACTGTTCGGGTTGTTGGGGAATAGGCATACGGAAGCCCGGAAACGGAAAGTTCTCGCCTAAAAGTTGGTCTGGAAAATCCGTCTTGGCGATCGACGTTGCCTTGATATTGACCACCGCCGGCGAGACCTGCGTCGCCAGATCGGCAAACGACGGCAAAGAACCGGCTTGAGATGGAGATACGGCGACATTATTCGCACGCGCATCCGCCCCGGCCGCCAATCTCTGCGTTTCGTGCCCCACGGCGAATCCGCCGCCAACCAGGGCGACCGCCAGCGCAGTCGCGATAAAAGTTGCTCTCTTCGATTTCATCTTTCTCCTCCTTTGTCGTGGAGTCCGTCCACGATAAATTTACGATAGCGCTTTTGCAGCAGAGTTTAAGTCGAAAAGATGAGAAGAGAATGAAAAGCGGATTAGAATTTTTTAATGTCTCTCTCGGGGAATGGTTGAAAATGACTCGCCTTCAGGCGAAGTGAGAGTTCGTCATGCCGGTTCTTCGATGGGACTCAGGATAAACTCCCGCCGGCATCCAGGTGACGGACAGCGTCCGTCATACCGTTGGACGGTCGGAAAACGGTATCCAGGTGACGACAAGACCGGAATGACGGGAAGAAGGATCAACTTCCGGTCGACAAATTCAGAACCCCTCGGCTTGGAGCCGACGGTCGTTCAGTTTTCTTTCATGACGGAGAGGCAGGCGACGACAGCGGGAGCGTCACGCGAAAGCAGCTTCCCTTGCCAACATCGCTAGATAAATGAATCTGACCGCGGTGTAGCTCAACGATCGCACGGACCAGCGCCAAGCCGAGCCCGGTACCGCTGCCTTCTCTGGCTGGATCGCCCCGGTAAAACCGATCGAAAATATGCTCTTGTGCGTCGGGCGGGATTCCCGGGCCGTTGTCCTTGACCTGCAAAACAGCCGAGCCATCCTGCTGTTCAAGAGTGACCTCGATCCGCCCGCCGCTGGGCGTGTACTTGATCGCGTTTTCAGCGAGATTGAAAACGAGGCGAAAGAGCAACGAATCATAACCCTCGATCCATTGCGGCGGAGCCGCGGCGACAGTGCATACGTTTCCGGCTCTCGCTGCCAGCTCACTCAAGGCGGGAGCGGCATCTTTCAGTACTTCGGCGAGGTTGACCGGCCTTGGAGCTGCGCTTAAGGCCTTGCCCTCCATGCGCGCCATCAGTAGGAGATCCTCCATCAGTGAATTCAGCCGGTCCACTTCTTCGAGACAACTCACCAATGTCCTGCGAATTTCCACCGGAGCCTCGGAGGATCGGAGCGCGACTTCGATCTCGCCTTTAAGAATTGTCAGAGGCGTGCGCAGTTCATGGGCGGCGTCCGCGCTGAATCGGCGCACGGCGCCAAACGAGCGCTCGAGTCGCGCCAACATGTCATTGAGCACAGCGCCCAGACGCGCCAATTCGTCCTCGCCGGATGGAGCGGGGATTCGTTTCGTCAAATCCTCGGCTTCAATCCGGCGGGCTGCCTCCACCATCGCATCAACCGGGGTGAGGGCGCGGCGCGCGAGAAACCATCCGCCCAGCGCGGAGGCTGTCAAAGCGACAGGCGTCAGGACAAGAAGAACGAGAAGAAAGCTCGCACGGGTGGCTTCGACATTTTCCAATGACATGGCCACCTGGACGATATTCACCGTCGCGCCGTTTCTGACCACCGGCAGGGTCAAAAGGCGGAACGATTTTTCGGATCCAGGGCGGACCCGCAGCGTCTCGAATGTCGGCTGGCCTCTCTCGGCATTGTGCAACGCTTCGGCGCTC
>DASXSW010000548.1:0-4190 GCA_036505755.1 Binatia bacterium
ATCAATAAATCCGCTTTTCTTGATCTCATCCAGCACACTGCCGTCTAGGAGGCGCAGCGACTCGGGGGTTTGTCCTTTCGCTTTCGGATTGGTTTTCGCCGTGTCGGCGATGACGAATTCGAGTCCTTTTCGATCCGGCAACGTCAGCACACCTTCACCATGCTTAGTGAGATAATAATCGATACCGATGTCGATCATGGCATCGTCGTCGATGCGCAGGTATTTCTTCAAAACGTCGCGCGCGAACTTCCGGTCTTTCTTTAACAGATAGAGTGTTTCGAGCGATGCTTTCATCGCGTTAACGACCATCGGGCGCTTCTCGGCCAGCACGCTTCTGCGGACGATGAAAGTGTTTTGTGGAAAGGGCACACCGCTGTCGGCCAGGTCGAGCAGCGAGCGCATGCCTTGCTTGACCGCGACACTGGCAAACGGTTCGCTAAAAACCGTCGCATGGGCGGTGCCGGAGATCAGCGCAGCGAGCCGGCTCGGGTTGCCGCCGAGCTGAAGCATAGTCACTAGCTTGGGATCGCCGCCGAGTTTTTCCACGGCCAACTGGGCGGCATAGTCGGACGCGGAACCAAAGCGGCTGATCGCGAGCTTTTTGCCCTGGAGTTCGACGGCGCTTTTGATTTCCGGGCGCACGATGAGCTTGAAGGGAAAGAAGTTGATTCCGCCGGCGATGATCGTGCTGTCGCCGCCTTGCAGGTTCGCCGTCACCGCCAAGGCTCCGGTTGTAAAGAGCAGCTGGACTTCGTTGGCGAGCAGAGTTTGCATCCCTATGGTTCCGCTCTCGAGCGCGATGTATTCGGCCTCCAGCCCATATTTCTGAAAAATCTTGGCGTGGTACGCGCCGGGTAGGATGGCATTGATCGCCGTGCCGAAGCCGCCGTTAGCGGCGCGAAACTTTTGCGTTTGAGCGAGGCCTTGAGTGGCAAAAAGCAGCGGCGCCAACGCGATCAGCAGAATCGCTCGGTTCATGACGAACTCCTTCGTTCAATATCCGCTCGACTGGATTCTCTGAATGAACGTAGCGTCGAGGATTATTTCCGGCTTCAACGTCGAGAGCTTGGGATTGGTTCGGGACAGGATAGAGTAAATCTTTTGCAGGCCTTCAGGTTTGGGCCTCAAGTCGTTGCTGTAGGCCGCGACCATCGCGTTGTAGCCGATCTCTGCGTCTTCCACGCGGTTTAGTCGGAGATGTTTGGCCATCGTCTTTAGGACAGCCGGTTTGTTTTCCGGTTTTTGAAAGAACCGCAGCGAATCGATGGTTCCCTTGAGCAGCGCTTCGTAGGTCTTTGCCTCCTGATGCGCCGCGGTCTTCCTGACCACCAGGGACGAGCCGACGTAGGGAATCGGCACACGGCTTAAATCGACCAGAAGCGTGTAGCCTTTTTTCTTGAGCGGCGCGCTGAAGGTCGAGCCCATCCAGGACGCTTGGGCGCGGCCGGTTTCGAGAGCTTGGATGCGCGAGGGCTGATCGCCAAGAACGATGAAACGGATGTTGTCGCGGTCCGGATCGAGTCCGAGGTAATCCAGAGCCAGCATATTGTTCGCCCAACCGCCGCCGCCGATACTTTGAATCGCGACCAATTTGCCCTTAAGGTCCTCGGGCCTCTTGAGCTCAGGGCGAGCCATGAAGTCCCCTTCGGGGCGGTGGAACAGCGCCCCGATGATCACGACATCCAACCCTCCGGCGGCGAGATTCAAAACCGCGTTGGAGCTGGTTAGAACCGCGTTCACATCACCGGAAACCAAGGCGGACGCCGCGAGCGATCCAACCCGCATGTAGATGACTTCCACATTGAGCCCGTGCTTACGGTAGAGCCCCTGGTCGACGCCCACCCAGAGCACTGCCGGGTTTTCGCCGCTGGTGCCGTTGGCGATCCGGAAAGTGATCGGGGTTTGCGTTTGGGCAGAGTCAGTCACGACCAGGACCAATAATAACGTCATGCAAACTTGAAGGTAGCGATAAAGCGGATGCACGAATCTATGACGAGCTGGTTTCATCAAGTTCTCCCGCGCGCGATTCAATCGCTGATTGCGAATCGGACAGTAAATCATCATCACGTATGCTGTCAAAGAATGAGCGCCCGAGTTCGCGTCGACGTGGTCGGGGACTTTAAATCTCGGTCAAAATCAATCGTATTCCGACGAATATCATCGCAAGCGCCAGGCCCCGGATGATGACTTTACCACCGAGGCGAGTCGACATGTAGGCTCCCAGCTGGGCTCCGAGAATAACCCCGACGGCCAAGATTGCGGTGCGGCGGGCACCATGCACGAAAACTCCACGGGCAAGATGGACGCCGGTCCCGGTTAAGGCCATGATGGTGAGTATAAAGTGCGATGTCGCGGTGGCGACATGGACGGGAAAGTTGAGCAGACGCGTGAGCGCCGGCACATGGATGAAGCCGCCGCCAACGCCCAATAAACTCGAAATGAAGCCGACGAATACGCTGAGGACGATGCCGATCACCGGATTGTAAGAATAATGGTAGTGATTGCCAGCCGCGTCGACGAAGTCGCGCACGACCAGCCGTTTTGCTTTTATCGTGGAGCTCGGTTGAGTCTGAGTTCCGAGCCCGGGAGAGTGATCATCCTTCGCCGCTATCCAAAGGAAAACTCCGGCCAAGATCATGATCACCCCGAACAGCATGTCGAAGGTGTACCGCGGCACGTAAGCCGTGCTGAGGGCACCCAAAATCGCTCCCGGCATGGTGGCAGCCGCAAAGATAATCCCTGATCTATAGTCGATCCGTTTCATCCGGCCGTAAGCCCAGGAACCCGAGAGAGCGTTGAAGAAGACCACGGCCAAGGAGATGCTGGTGATCAATTCGGTGTTTTCATCGGGGTAGACGATCAGAAGGATCGGGACCAGCAGAAAACCGCCGCCGGCGCCGATCAAAGTGCCGAAAGCGCCGATCAGCAAACCGAGAGGCAATAACCAAAAATAACTGATCGGGATATCGAGCATGCCGTCTTGAAATGCGCCGCTGTCGAATCGTGGCTTGAGGCCGTTCCGGCCGAAGCTAACACGAAATTGGGAAGTGAAGAATAGTAGTCAACACGACGCCGGACTCAACAATCGAAGGAGCCCGGCGCCGCAATCCGGCGAAACCTAATGGGCTGGCAGCGCGTAGAACCGTTCCGCGTTGCGATAGCGCACGGCGTCTTTGTCTTCCTCGGTGAGCCGTTTGTTCTCGTCGAGCTCTGCGAGCTCGGCCTTGCAGGTTTCGTTGTTGACCTCATGGGGAAAGTCCGAAGAGAAGATGAAAGGTTTGTTGCCGACGATGCTCACGGCGAAGGGTAGGGTGAGCTCGTCGCCCTCGACGCCGACATAGATGCGGCCTTCGTCGACGTGACGCTTGATGCAGCTGGTGATCGATTCATTTTCGCGCAATTTCAAGAATCGGCCGCGCGGATCGTACTGCACGTGGCTGTTCCACGACCGCTCGAAGCGTTCGATGCAGCCGACAAACCAGCCCGAACCGGCTTCCATAAAGCCGAAACGCACGTTGGGATATTTGTCAAAAATGCCGTTGAATAAGATCCCACCGAAATTGACCATCTGGCCGAACGGATGACCGAGCGCGTTCACCGGCGCGTACGGATTCATGTCGTCGAGACCCATATGATCGTGAACGCCGCCGTGGATGCCGATGGCGCATTGGAGCCGATTCGCTTCCTCATAGATCGGCCAATAGCGTTCGTCGCCAAGATGATTCTGGCTTTGCATCGGCCCAGTGCTTGGCAGCATGGCGCCGCAGAAACCGCGCTCTGTGACGATGCGTCGGAGCTCGATCACGGCTTCGGCCGGTTCCTGCAGGGGAATCAAGCCGAGGGCCTGAAAGCGCGAGCTCTTGCTGAGATACTCGTCGTACATCCAGTCATTATACGCGCGGGCTAATTCGATCGCCCAGTCTTTGCTGATGACGCGTCCGAAAGACAAGCCATTGGTGGGATAGAGTACCGCGCTCGCTAGGCCGACGTCTTCCATGAATTGGAGCCAGCCTTCGCGGCCCACTTTGGCGAAGGCGCCGGGCACGAGAACGTGGGCGTTGGCTGCATGCAGATGATCGTTCGGCGGATAGGGTGACCGGCCCGAGTCAGAGCGACCGCGATACTCCTCTGGCATGCGCGCCGCGATCGCCGCATGATCTTCCATGACGTGGCCGTCACCGTCGATGATT
>DASXSW010000549.1:0-10001 GCA_036505755.1 Binatia bacterium
CAAGACAGCGTTGTTGGAATTCAAATTGGTCGATGACACGGTCAATGTAGAAGATGCGGTAAAGAACGGTCCGCCGCCCGGCCGCCAAGTGCTTTATGGGCACGCCGGAAGGGGCGAGGGCATCGGCACGGAAAAACAAGCGTACGTCCTCGAGTCGAGGCCGTTGATGACCGGTGAATATATTCAGGACGCGCGCGTGCGGCCGGCCGAGCAGCTTCACGGGGCCTCCGTAGAGCTGATATTGAACGCCAGCGGCGCGCGGCTGTTTGAACAAATCACTGCGGCTAACGTCAAACGGCGGCTCGCCATCGTGCTCGATAATCGAGTCTATTCGGCGCCAGTGATCCAGGAGCGGATCGGCGGCGGCCGGGCATCGATAACGGGAAATTTCGAAATTAAAGAAGCGAGGGATCTGGCGATCGTTCTCCGAGCGGGCGCGCTGCCGGCGCCGGTCGAGATACTTGAAGAGAGAACCGTCGGACCATCCTTAGGGAGCGATTCCATTCGCCAGGGTGTTATCTCTTTCGTCGTCGGCAGCAGCTTGGTTATTGTTTTCATGATTGTTTATTACCGAGGCGCTGGAGCAATCGCTGATGTCGCGCTGCTGTTTCACATTCTTTTCCTGCTGGCGATTCTCGCTGCTCTCAAAGCTGTCCTGACCATGCCGGGTATCGCCGGAATCGTGCTTATCGCCGGTATGGCCGTGGACGCCAACGTACTCATCAATGAACGGATTCGTGAAGAATTAAGAGCCGGACGAACACCGCGCTCGGCGATTGAAGCCGGGTTTCAACACGCTATGCCGGCGATCATCGATACCAACGTAACCACATTTCTTTCGGGACTGATTCTTTTTCAGTTCGGCACGGGACCGATCAAAGGGTTCGCGGTCACCCTCTGTGTTGGTATATTGACCACGGTGGTGACGGCCGTCTACATGACTCGGATTTACTATGATTATCGCGCCGTCACGCGCAAATTGAAGCAAATCAGTATCTGAAGGATACACAATGGAACTCATTAAACCGGGCACAAAAATTCCGTTTACCCGATACCGCTATATCGCGATCGCGATCTCATCGGTGGTAAATTTGCTCGTCCTCATCCTGCTTTTCACTAAAGGTCCTTTACTCGGTGTCGACTTCGCCGGTGGAACCGTGGCGCAACTTAAATTCGCCAAGCCGGTGACCATCCCCGAAATTCGCAATGCATTGGGTGATCTCGGCGCCGGAGACACGGTGATTCAGGATTTTGGTCAGGAAGGGTCAAATGAATTTCTGGTACGCTTGCAAAGAACGTCCGCTCAACTTGGCGAGCTCGGCGAACAGATTAAAGCAAGACTAACAAAACAGTTTGGCAGTAACGGCTTTGAAGTTCGCAGAATCGAGTCGGTCGGCCCAAAGGTCGGCAGGGAACTACGTGAAAAGGGAGCGTGGTCGGTCATCGCGGCAACGATCATGATGGGGGTCTACATCTGGTTTCGTTTCGAGCTGCGTTTTGGTTTAGGAGCGGTCATCGCCTTGATTCATGATGTTCTTGTTACCATTGGTGCTCTAGTCGTCGCCGATTACGAGTTCGATTTGACCATCGTTGCCGCGCTGCTTACGATTGTCGGATTTTCCGTCAACGACACGGTCATTGTGTGTGATCGCGTCCGCGATAACTTGCGCAAGATCAAGCGAGACAGCTTAGAGAGTATCATCAATCTGAGCATCAACGAGACCCTCAGCCGGACCATTATCACTACCGGAACCGCCATTCTCGTGTTATTGGCCCTTTTTATTCTCGGCGGTGGAGTCATTCGACCGTTTGCATTTGCTTTGTTGGTCGGCTTTTTCTCCGGAGTTTACTCGACGATCTTTATCGCTAGTCCGGTTATCCTTCTGTGGGAGCAACGCCCGGGAAGAAAAAAATGAATACAAAGCCAAATTGGTGACTGAGACTTGTAAAATATGGACGAAAAAAGTGTCCAATCGGCTCTGAGAGGATTACGATTGCCGTTTTGCGCTGCGCAATTCGAGCGCCGCAATCTCTATTTTCACTCGTCCTTTTAGTCTAGATGCTAATCGGTCAGCACAAACGGTGGGTTCTCAGAGAAGCTGATCCACAGACCGTTGCTCGACAATCCGAACAGTTAGATATCTCTCCTCTTCTCGCGCGTATTCTTGTCTTGCGCGATTTCGCCGATATCCAGTCGGCTCGCCGCTATCTGTCATCCAGTTTGCGCAGCGATCTCCCTTCGCCATTCCAAATGGCCGACATGGAGCCGGCGGTACGACGCTTGGCTGAAGCAGTCAAAAACAAGCAGCAAATCGGCATTTGGGGAGACTATGACGTCGATGGCACCACCGGAGCCTCCGTGCTCGTTTCCTTCTTGCGCGAAGTCGGCGCGCAGCCGGTCTACCATGTTCCCCATCGAATCGAAGAAGGTTACGGTCTCAATACAGAAGGGCTCAGGCGATTTAAGGAGCGAGGCGTTGATTTGGTCGTCACTGTGGATTGCGGCATCTCCAACGCACAGGAGGTTGCGGCGGCTGGCGATATCGGGCTGGATGTCGTCGTTGTCGACCATCATCAGCCGCCTGCTGAACTTCCTCCCGCAGTCGCCGTGATCAACCCACATCGCAAAGACTGCGCTTTCCCCGACAAAGGGCTCTGTGCTGCGGGATTGGCTTTTTATCTGGTCATCGCGCTTCGCGCTAAGTTACGCGAAGAAGGCTGGTTCATCGGCTCGGTGGAACCCGACATTCGCCGTTACCTTGATATCGTGACGCTTGGCACGATTGCCGACATGGTTCCGCTCAAAGGTGTGAATCGAACTCTGATTCGCCGCGGGTTGGCCGAGCTGGCGAGCTCCACGCGTCCCGGCGTCGTCGCGCTTAAACAGGTAGCCGGCATCGCTGCCGGAGAAGTGAGCGCTGGACAAGTCGGCTTTCGCCTGGGACCACGCATCAACGCGGCGGGACGAGTGGATTACGGAATCAAGGTGGTCGAATTGCTGACCACTCACGCCAATGACATTGCGCTGCGCATCGCGCAGGAACTGGACGCTCATAACAGCGAACGGCGCGCGATCGAGGCGGCGGTATTGGAGCAAGCGTTGGCGCAGGCAAGCAGCGCCGTTGACGGTGGAAGGCGCCACTCTTTGGTTCTGGCGGGCGAGGGCTGGCATCCGGGCGTGCTCGGTATTGTTGCTTCACGGATCGTCGAAAAATACTATCGTCCTACGGTTGTGATCGGATTCAACGGCGGCGCAGGCAAGGGCTCGGCGCGCAGCATCCGCGGCTTTCATATGGTCGAGGGATTTCGCCGTTGCGCGGAACACTTGCAAAAGTTCGGCGGTCACGAATACGCCGGCGGTTTGTCGATCCAATCGGCGAATTTGGAACATTTCACCGAAGCCTTCGAAAGCGTCGCGCGGCAAATCCTCACGGCCGAAGACTTGTCGCCGCTGCTCGAAGTGGATGCCCAGTTACGCTTCTCCGATATCGGCTTTCCGTTGGCACGGGAGCTGGATGTGTTAAAGCCTTTTGGCGTCGGCAATCCGGAGCCATTGTTCATGACGTCTCAAGTGGAAGTTTGTGAGCGAAAGGTTTTTTCTGCTGGCGTTCGCTACCGGCTGCGCGACGGTGGTCGTGTGATCGGCGGCGTAATCTTCGGTGTGGACAATGATTATCCCGGCATGGTCGGAGAGATCATCGACGTTGTCTATCGGTTGAGTGAAAATGATTGGAACGGCGCGTCGACCGTGGAGTTAAAGATCGTCGACGTACGTCATGTGACTGCGGCTTCGAGTCTGGGACCGCCGGCACCGAGCTGACGAGGCTTGGTAAGTGAAAGATTAAAGTGTCCGTGTAGAGAGGAGCAAGAGTGATTATTCCGAAGTCAACGGCAATTGCGCCATCGGTGATTTTAGCCGCATATCTCGTGATTCGATCGGTGTCGTCATCCTTCGCGGCCGATGTCGGCGGCAAGCCGGAAAAGCCGGATGTGGTTGTCACCTATGCGCAGCCGAGCGGCGCCTTTACGCCGATCTGGGTGGCTTACGAGGCAGGGTTGTTCAAAAAATATGGCCTGAACGCCACTTTGCAATTACTCACGCCGCAGGTTTCTGCGCAAGCGGTGGTGTCCGACGAGGCGGATTTCTACACCGACGGGCCGGATCTGATCAATGCGCGGTTGCGCGGCGGTCAGGTAAAATATTTTGGTGGCACGATTCAGCAATTGGTTTTCGAGATTTGGGGCGCAAAAGAGATCAAATCGGTTCAAGATCTAAAGGGCAAGACCGTCGCCGCGAGCACGCCGCGGGCGGCGCTCGATACCGCGACGCGCGAGGCGCTGAAAAAAAACGGCCTCGTGCCTGACAGAGACGTGCAGATTCTCTACGTGCAAACCGTGCCAGCGATTTTGAGCGCGATTATCGGCGGCAAGACCGTCGCGGGCACATTGTCGGCGCCTAACACGCTCAAAGCAAAAGAATCGGGCCTGAATCTTTTGGTCGATATCGGCAAGCTCAATATTCCCGCGTTCCAGGTCGCTTACGGGACAACTGAAAAATATCTCAGGAACAATCCCAACACCGTCTACGCGTTTCTCAAAGCGATCGCCGAAGGCGTGATGGTATCGCGCAAGGACGGAGCGGTGGCAAAGAAGGCGATCGCTAAGTACGTCAAGATCGACGATGTATCGACGATCGATGGCACCTATGAGGCGTTCGCGCCGTACTGGGCAATGAGTCTGGCGGTGCGCCCCGAAGCGATCAAAGGACAGTTTGAATATCTCGATGAAAAAGAATTCGCCAACGCCAAAAAAGCGGACCCGAAAGACTTTTACGACAATTCTTTCGTTGACACCTTGGCCAAGTCCGGCTTTCTCAAGAATCTCGGGATGAAATAACTGCGAATCTTTTCGACGGCGACTGCGAGGCAATTGAACATGGGTATTCAAAGTCGAAGGGATATCGTCTACCTTGCACTGGCCGGATTCTTCGTTACTAACGCGATTCTCGGCGAGCTGACGGGCGGAAAGCTTTTTACCCTCGGTCCATTTGTCTTAAGTATCGGCGTTATTCCGTGGCCCGTGGTATTCATTGCCACGGACTTGATCAACGAGTATTTCGGTCGAGATGGCGTCAAACGTCTCACGTTCTTGACGATTGCGCTGATCGTGTATGCGTTCATTGTTTTATTTCTCGCCATCCAAGTGCCCGCGGCAGGATTTTCGCCGGTTAGTGACCTGCAGTTCCGGGCGGTTTTCGGCCAATCTCTATGGATCATCGTTGGCAGCGTGATAGCATTCGCCGTCAGTCAACTGGTCGACGTCGGCATTTTCTGGCTGGTTCGGCACAGGACAGGCGAACGATACCTGTGGATGCGCGCGACGGGCTCGACCGTGGTGTCCCAACTCATCGATAGCATCGTCATCATCGGCATCGCATTCTGGCTTCCCGGCAAGGTAAAGACAGCGGAATTTTTGACCGTGGCCATCTCGAACTATTCGTTCAAGCTGATCATCGCGCTCGGCATAACGCCCCTCCTCTACGCCGGGCATGCAGCGATCGACCGGTTTCTCGGTTTCGAAGAGGCGCACGAGCTCGTCGAACAATCCGCCAAAGCGAGCGAAGAAACGGTAGTGTAGAGGCCCCCAGCAGCATTTTTTCCTGGCACAAAGCGGAGAAAGATGCTGTCGCTGAGGATGAGTTCACTTCACGTTCGCACTGGCAGATCCTGCGCTCCGCTTCAGGATGAGTTCACCTCAGTTTTGGACTGAGGTGAACTCAATTGATGATCATTAGGTGGCAATCTCGCGGCAGTCTCTTCATCAGCCCCTTGACGACTCGGCCGCGGAGCATATGGTAAAACGCCGAACGGCGCGATGCGCCGATAATGACCGAGTCGACGTCCAATACCTTGGCAGCGTTGCTAATGGCTTCGGCGGCATTGTGGGAGACGGCCCAAATAGGAATGATCTCTATATTCCTGTGGCGCACGGCTTGAAGTGCTGCCCGTAGAGTGCGAACGCCTTCCTCATTGGGCGCGTGCGGTGTATCGCCGGCGAACAGTCCTGGCCACTCTTCCACGTAAATGCAGTAGAGCGCCGCATCACCGCGGCCTTTCGCGCGCGTGATGCCTTCTTGAATCAGCCGCGGCGATTCGTCACGCAAGGCCAGGAGTGTGGAGGACGAATAGAGCGGCTTCACTTCGACGGCTTCAGCCAGCGTCACCAAACCCTTGAGCTGATCTTCAACCAGGTCCTCTGACGCCCGATAAGCGCGGGTTTGGAGGCGGTGGATGATGGGAATGCGTAGCAGTAAGTCGACGAACCACGCCCGCCTTACGCCGATCGCTGTCAGCATGCCGATCGCCGTCACCGCGCCGCCGAAGTAGGTGGCCAGCTGCTTTTCGATGAGGTTGACGCCCCAGGCAACCACGAGCATGGCCGTTGTCAGAACGCCCAGCCAAAAGACGGGATCGCGCCGGCCCAGTCGCCAACGAATTGTATCCAAGCTCAACGAGGAAAAGACGAACGCGCCCAATAGGCCGAAGGCGTACATATCGCCGAGCACTTTCATTTCGCCGCGACTTAACAATATGACTAGCACTGGAATACTGGTCGCGATCGCGACAGCGATGTGCGGCGTGTTGAACGTACCGTTGCGCACGGCGATGATTTTTGGCAAAAAACCGCCTTTCACCAGGGCGAGAAAAACATGGTACGTGCCGATGATCGCG
This sequence comes from Binatia bacterium, assembly GCA_036505755.1. Classification (GTDB taxonomy): domain Bacteria; phylum Desulfobacterota; class Binatia; order UBA9968; family UBA9968; genus DP-20. Next base: position 6,732 of record DASXSW010000549.1, read on the forward strand.
GTGTTCGAAGCGAACAGGAGCAAACTTGAGGCCGTAAGGACTACTGCCAGCTTGATGCCCAAGCCGCCAACGATACGACCTAGCTCGGAAATGAATCGCTCGCTTTGGGTGGCTTTGATCTGTTCCGGCAGCAGGCCAATGGATAACGCCGTCAAAACCGGAGAGGTTGCAATCATGGTGACCATAACCGCGGCCATAGCCCGGCGGGTCGTTCGGCGCAGCGGAAAACGCATGGCCGGACTAAGCTGGCTGATACTTTCCAACCCGGAGAAGGCGAGCCAGGCCGAAGCAAATCCAACCAAGAGGTCGTAAGTCGAAATCCCGTGGGCTGGCCCCAATTTGTTCAGCACCGCGTTCCATTGGATGGCGTCCATTGTAAAAATTGCCACGCCAATGACGATGAGATTGACGACGAAAGAAGCGCAAGCCATAACGAGCGCTACTGATGCGCTCTCGCGAATGCCGATGATATTGAGCCCGGCCAGCACGCCGACACCAGCGCAGGATAACAGTACAATCTGCGGATCTATCGCGTTAAAGGCGCTGCCGACGTATTGAAATCCCGCGACGGCGGAGATCGCCGTGGTGAGAAAGTAATCTACAGTGATCAGCATGCCGCCGAGACAGCCCCACATCGGACCAAAGGCTTTCGTGGTGATCGTTACGACCCCGCCGCCTTCCGGGTTGCGCCAGGATATTTCAATGTACTTGAGCGATAGTAAGATGAATCCGCCGGTGGTGAGCAAGACAAAAAACGGCGTGGCGTCGTGGACATGGCCGTAGAGAATCCCGGGCACGTAATAGACGGACGTGCCGATGTCGCAAAAAACCACCGCCCACGCCAACAACCAGTTAAGTTGCCGAGTGTCTTTCGTCGGTTCCATGGAAACAGATGTGGCAGTTCGAATTAGTCGTAAGGCGCGCCAACTCGGTGTAGCTCGAAGGCTCTTGCATTGATATCGCGGTTCGACCTATCATGCAATTAAGCACCGCGTTTATGGCCCTACCCGTTCAATATTTCCAAAAACTCGTCGAAAGCTGCCCGGACATAATAATTTCCGTCGATAAGAACGGGAAGATTATTTTTTACAACGATGGCGCTCGGCAAAATCTCGGTTTCAGCTTCGAAGAGGTCCTGGGGAAGAGCGTTTTGGAAATTTATCCGAGCCTTGAAGAGGCGCGCAGGGTTATGGCCGCTATGCGCGCTGGCGACGGGGCAAGCAAGGGCCGGGTGCGCAATTTCGAAACCGTTTTCAAGACCAAAAAAGGGGAGAAGATCCCGGTAGCGATCTCGGCGTCAATTACCTACGACGATCAGGGCAACGAAATCGGTTCCATAGGCTTCGCCAAAGACATCAGGGAGATTCGCCGCCGCGACCAACTCGTTACACTCGCGGAGATCGCCATCGGACTATCGCATGAGATCAACAATTCTCTCGAAGTGCTGGTCAATCAAATAGAGATGCTGCGTCAATACGTGGGCCGCGTAGCCAGCGATGAGGACTACATCGTCGAGTCCGATCGGCTGGAGTCACTAACGTCGCAAGTGAAAAAAATTCAAGACATCACCGGGCGCATCAGTCAAATGACGGATGAGGGCGAGTACGGCATTAAGGAATATTTGAATGGCAAGATGATGACCGATCTTCACATCGAAGATACCAGGCAACCTTGCGATCGGCCAAAACCCGATGAGCGCTTTCCGCTGAGCGGGCTTAGAGTCCTGATCGTCGACGACGACGCGGGCGTTTGTCAGTCTCTTAAAGATCTGCTCGAAGCAGAGCGGTGTTGCATCGAGACGGCCGCGTCCGGCATCCATGCGATGGATCGTCTCGTACGCGAAAAGTTCGATCTCGTGTTGAGCGACGTCGTCATGCCCGACATGGACGGCTATGAGCTCTATCAGACGGTCAAAAAAACCACACCGAGACTCCCTGTCGTATTGATGACGGCATTTAACTATGACAAAGACCATATCATCAAGCGCAGTTGCTTGGAGGGGCTCCAGGGGGTGATCTTCAAAAAACCAGTCAATCCTGCGATGCTGAAAAAAATTCTCCTGCAGCAATGGCATTCGGAGCAAAAGAGCCAAGCCCCTTCGCGCCACTCGCCGAGATAAAAAATTTAGCCGCAAATTCCAAAACCAACTGATTCGAGCCGTGAACAAAGAAGATCAATACAACCAAGGAATGGAGTTCTTCGCCCAGAACAAGCTGGATGAGGCGGCTGCGGCCTATCGGCGCGCGCTCGATGAGGATCCCAATTACGCAGACGCGTTGCACGCGTTGGCGATGACCTACGCGCATCAAGAAAAGCTCGACCAAGCCATCGAAATGGGCAAGCGGCTGATTGAGGTCACTCCCGACGACGAACTAGCCTACACGAGTTTGTCGATATTCTACCAGCAAAAGGGTTTAATCGCCGAGGCCGAGCAGATCGCCGCCAAGTCGAGGACTTTGGGGTGGAAGCGGCAGCTCAACGAGAATAAAGATTCTGGCAAGAAGTAGGCCGCGGCTGATTGCCGGGCTCTTAAATAGCTAGGTGCAGCGTCAACTGACCTTATGTGACCACTCCAATTTTTCTTTGATCGCTCCTCCGCTGTGATACCGGCCCCAGATTGACCGAAGATTTCCCAATTCTCGGTTTCCGCTTCGCCCTCTGGCGAGTTGTGACCAAGTTGTCGCGGCCTTGCATGAATCGCGCGCGAAACGATAACCGAATTCTTTTCAACCCCAGGTTGCGATTCGCCCTTCGTAAATTCACCCTAAACCACATTTTTTTGCCCTTGCTAGCTCTAGAATCATGAGTTCTTGCAGTTTGGGTTCGTACTGGATAAATAATGATACGTACTTCTTGTCGGAGACACGAATGGACACCTGGGAGAGAAGCATGACCTTAGCAGAAAGCCCGATCGAAAAGCTGGTCAAATTGATCGCCGATGAGGCGCGAGTCGACGAAAAAATTCGCGATACGCAGGCGGCCCTAACCCTGGTCAAGAAAAGAGTCTCGGAGTCTCTGGCGCAGCACTACATTTCAACACGAGAGCCGAGATTTCAAATGCCGGAGGATCTTATGCGAGAAGAACAATCTTACGAACGTTTGCTGCAAGCCCTGCAAGACATGAAGAATGAGATTGCCAAGCAGATTCGACCAGTGGAGGAACAGATTATCCAGGCCAACGTCGATCATTTGCGGCAGACTTTCAGCCAAGAAAGCCGCCGCCTGACCAAATGTCTCGAAGAGATCGATGACAACATCTTAGCTTGTCGG
>DASXSW010000550.1:0-8664 GCA_036505755.1 Binatia bacterium
GAAAATCTCTACGGCGACATTGTTTCGGATCTTGCTGCCGGCTTGGTCGGTGGGTTGGGAGTGGTGCCGGGCGCCAACTTAGGTCACAAGCACGCGCTCTTTGAAACAGTCCATGGTAGCGCGCCGGACATCAAAGGCAAAAATATCGCCAATCCGACGGCGATGATTCAGGCGGCCGTGATGATGCTCGATCACATCTCTGAAAAGCCTGCGGCCAAGCGAATCTCTGCGGCGCTGGAAAAAGTTTTGATCGAAGGTGCAATCAGGACTCCGGACCTGGGCGGAAAAGCGACGACGAAAAAATTCGCCGAAGCGATCATCAGGGAGATCGAGAAATAAGCGCGTGTATGTTAGCGGTTGGATGTGTCGGAGTTCCCACCGCAGAGGTGGCTGAGGACGCAGAATAAGAAAAATATGTTCTCTTCGATGAATCGCTTAGGTCCCCTGAATTCTAACCGCTACTTCCAATACTCCATCACTCCAGTACTCCAACACTCCAATTGAACTGGAGTCGTGGAATGGTAGAGTGATCGGACGCATCAGCGGACGGCGCAAACTGAAATATCATTGGAGAATGTGATTTATACGCCGCACGTCACCCATTCCCGCGGATAGGCATTTAAGCTCTCGCAGCCGTTTTTTTTCACTATCAGCGTCTCGCCGAATTGCAGGCCCATAGTTTCATTGTAGGTCATCAGATTGGGCTGGATGACGATGACCATGTTCTCGCGGAAAACCATTGCCTTGGAGTCGTGGCGTTTGCGTGTCTTGGTTTGGAAAATTGGCGGGTACTGATTGACGCCGTGGACCAGATCATCGTAGGTGCTGTAGCCGCGCTTGTGAATGATCTCCGCCGCCTCTTCGGCCTCCGTCGTGGTGGCGCCGTCTTTGATGACTCTCGATAAGACGTCAAATGCTTCCATCGCCGCATCGTGCATCTTCTGCCATTCCGGCGTCGCCCCTTCGCCGATCGAGAAAGTCCGATGAATCTGTCCGCTATAACCAGAGTAGGCGCCGCTGATCTCGGTGATCAACGCGTCGCCTTTTTGTAACTTGCGGCGGGAATGAAATTGGGACGGGACCGGAAAGTCGGGATCGCGCATCGGCATGCTGCTCATAAAGTGGATCCCGGCATAACCGCCCGCTTTGAGGTAGACTGGCTCGATGATAGCGGGTATTTCATCCTCTCGCAGACCTTCCTTCAAGTTTTCAGCTAGAGCCTGAATGGATTGATCCGTTAGCTTCGATGCCAAGCGGATGCGTTCGATTTCCTCCGCGCTTCTGACGGTACGCATCATGCGCAACTTGCCGCCGAGATCGACAAATGATGTTCCGGGATAGGTTTCGCGAAGCTTGTTATAGACCTGATAGGAAATCGAGCCGACCAGGCCGATCCTTTTCGATTCGAGTCCGCGCTCGCGCACCAGATCGACGACGCTGTTCGTCGTATTTGCGCCCGCCCATCGGACGTCTTTTATCCACGACATGACGCGAGCCATCGGATAGTGATTGAAGAGCTGCATCAAGATAACGGGCTCGTTTCCCGTTTGCATGAGCAAATAGGCCTCGCGGCTGCTCGGCCAGTCGCTGAGCCAATAGATGTCGGAGGCGTAGCGTCCGCTGCCATAGAACAGTATCGCATCGACGCCCTCTTGTTCGATCAACCGGTAAACCGCCTTGTGCCGTCTTTCGATTTCATCATCTGAAAACGTTGGATAGTCGGCGCGCTGCCGCATTTGAATTCCCTCCTGAGCAAGTGTCGGTGAGTGAGCCGTAAAAAACGCGCGAGAATTGCTGGTGCAATTCGTCTCGTTGTCTGTATCATCGAAGGACTTGACGGCGCAACTCATCGGTCTCGGCATGCTCGGTGTTCCACTCGCGAGCTCCTGGACATTTTTTTCGGCTCATGCGACTCTCGAAAGAGTATTTCAAGGTCATAAACTAAATTGGGGGAGACGACATGAATCGATCATGGGTTTTGAGTCGATTGATAATTTCAATCGGGTTTTCGTTATGGATGGCTGCAAACCTCATCGCGGCGCAGCCGGCGAAAGAATTTCAGCCGCAAGTCGGGCAAGAAGGAAAAGACGTTATCTGGGTACCGACGCCGCAAGCACTGGTGGACAAGATGCTCGACATCGCCAAAGTAACGCCGAAAGATTATGTGATTGATCTCGGTTCGGGCGACGGCCGCACCGTCATTACTGCGGCCAAGCGCGGCGCTAAGGCGTTGGGTATTGAATATAACCCGGATATGGTCGAGCTTTCCAAGCGAAACGCGGCAAAGGAGGGTGTTAGTAATCGGGCTAGTTTTACGAAAGCCGATCTATTCGAAAGCGATTTTTCTCAGGCGACGGTGATCACAATGTTTTTGTTGCCGGATATCAATATCAAACTTCGTCCAAAAATCTTGAATCTAAAACCGGGGACGCGAATCGTTTCCAATTCGTTCACGATGGGTGATTGGACAGCGGACGAGACGGTGAGCGTGAAAGACAGTTGCGCGTCGTACTGCACCGCCCATCTCTGGATCGTGCCGGCGAAGGTCGAGGGCACGTGGCAGATGCCGCAAGGCGAGCTGACGCTGAATCAGACCTACCAAATGGTGGCCGGAACACTGAAGTCCGCCAATGGTGCCGCGCCAATCACCAACGGCAAACTCAACGGCGATCTAATCACTTTCACCGCAGGCGGGACGGAATTGACTGGCCGAGTTGTCGGCAACACCATCGAAGGCGGCAGCTGGAAAGCGACGCGGATCAGCAAGTGAATTCATCCGCACGGCACCGTCTTGCCACGTGACCGGATTAGACCGTTTACACCTGACTAGGCGAAAGTTCGTTTTGCACCATTTACGCCGGTCGATTGTCATCTTGTCCTTGGTCTCGCTGATCCTGCCGATCACGGCATACGCCGGAGCGGCGAACGAGGAATATTTGCCCAAAGTCGGGCAGCCGGGCAAGGATGTGGTTTGGGTGCCCAACCCGGCGGTCATGGTCGAAAAGCTTCTCGACATGGCAAAGGTGACGCCGAAGGATTACGTCGTCGACCTCGGTTCGGGTGACGGGCGTAACGTGATCGCCGCCGCCAAGCGCGGCGCGCGCGCCCATGGCATCGAATACAATCCGGACTTGGTCGAGTTGTCCAGGAAAGCGGCGGCAAAGGAAGGCGTCAGTAATCGGGCGACGTTTGAAAAGGACGATATCTTCAAAAGCAACTTCTCGAAAGCGACGGTCGTCATCCTATTTCTCTTGCCCGAGATGAATGTCAAGCTGCGGCCGAAACTTCTCGACCTCAAGCCGGGCACTCGCATCGTCGCGAATACCTTTGCCATCGGTGATTGGATGCCCGATGAAACAGTGATCGCTCCCGATAACTGCGAACGCTGGTGTACCGCCCGGCTCTGGATTGTGCCGGCGAAAGTGGCCGGGCCTTGGGAGCTGCCCCAAGGCGAGCTGACAGTCAAACAAAACTACCAGACGTTTTCGGGCACGCTAAAGAGCGATCATGGAACGATGCCGGTCACGGGGAGACTACGCGGCGATCAGATTGTTTTCAGCAGTGGCGGCACGCAATATACGGGTACCGTCAATGGCAACACGATTGACGGGTTTGCCCGAACGTCGGGGACCGACAGCAAATTTCGCGCGACGCGAATGGGGAAGTAGTCATTATCAAGCACTATCCTGGGCGAAATTTCAGTATCTGCGCTTTGGCGTTGGACCGCGTCGTTTCGTGTTTTTCATAGGTGAAAACCCATGATTTCTTGGCACCTGGTGTTATTTAGCCTCGTCAATTTGTGCGGCTAGTAGCAGCGCATTGATTAAATCGTTGTTTCACATAATCGTTCTGATTGTCGTCGGTTTTTTTGTGCTTTGGTTGGTTCTCGCTCGGCCAATAATCGCCAAGGGGGACGCGCCAAGGGCAGTAGTTAGCGTCGATCCAGGGAACCTTCGGGAGCATGTTGAAGTCTTATCTAAACAATTTGTTCCCAGGGACGCTGATCATCCGGAGATCTTGATCAAAGCAGCTGACCACATTGCGACTGAATTTCGATCTAACGGTGCCCGAGTTGGTTACCAGGAGTTTGAAGTCGATTACACACACTACAAGAACGTGATCGCCGAATACGGGCCCGAAACTTCAGATGTGGTCGTGATCGGGGCTCACTACGATACGGCGGGGGATCAGCCGGGAGCAGATGATAATGCTAGCGGAGTTGCCGGGTTGTTGGAACTCGGACGGTTGCTGTCAGGGGTCAAATTGCAGTCCAAAGTCTTGCTAGCCGCTTATGTTTTGGAAGAGCCGCCGCACTTTCGCACGGGCGATATGGGCAGCGCGGTGCATGCGAAATGGCTTCGAGAGCGTGGAGAGTCGGTCAAGCTGATGATTAGTCTTGAGATGATTGGATATTTCTCAGAGAAGGAGAACAGTCAAGGTTTCCCGCTTTCGTTGCTAAAACTATTTTATCCGAGCCGTGGGAACTTCATTCTGGTGGTCGATCGATTGTTCTCAAATCGCGCGCTGGAGCTAAAAAAATGGATGAGTGCAGCGAATGACTTGCCGGTCTATTCAATCAATGCACCGGCAATTATTCCGGGCGTCGACTTTTCAGATCATCTTAATTTTTGGAATCAAGGCTACCCGGCGGTAATGGTCACGGATACTTCTTTCTACAGGAACGACGCCTATCACACGCGGAGAGATACGTCGGATCGTCTCGGTTACGACAAGATGGCTCAAGTCGTACACGGAGTCTACAACTATGTAACACAGACTAGCTAGTGAATAGAAATGTTTGGTGGAAAGAAGAAAAGCTGCCGTCCGGCCGAAGCCGGCGGCAGCGGGAAATATACCGCAAATTAGATTCTTAGTAGCCGCTTAGCGTTTCCCTCGAGTAGCAACAGTTTGTCAGCTTCGGAGATGTCCAACTGTTCGATTTTCTTCGCGGCGTCCCAATCCCCTAGATCATAGGGATAGTCGGTGCCGACCATGATGTGATCAACGCCGCCCAATCCTATCAGATACTTGATCGTATCGAGACGGTAGATCATGTTGTCATAGTAGATATTTTTTAGATACGCGCTGGGGGCCATTTTTGCTTTTGCTGCACGCGCGCCGGCGCGGACTTGCCAGCCGCGGTCAAACCGACCGAGGTGGTACGGAAAGAAACCGCCGCCGTGAAGAATGCATAGCTTTAAGTCGGGAAAACGATCGAATACGCCGCTGTACGCCATGAAACCGAAACAAAGCGCACTGTCCGCCGGGTTACCGCAGATTAACTTAAGCCCGTAGGGATTCATCTTGTCGGCGCCGGCGACGTCTTCGGGGTGCATCACCACCATCACGTCGAGTTCTTGCGCCTTGGCCCAGAATGGGTCGAAATCTTCTGTGCCGTAGTAGGTACCGTTTACGTTGGTGCCGATGTAGCCGCCGCGGAAGTTGAGATCGCGCACGGCGCGCTCGAGGACTCGGGCCGCGCGTACGGGCTCCTGCAGCGGCACTGACGCCATGCCAATGAAGCGATCCGGATATCGTTTGACTAGCCCATTGGTGCCTTCGTTGTAAACGTTACACCAGTTTTCGCCTTGTTCGCCGGTGAGCCTGTAGCCGAGCGTCGCCGTATGCGCTTCCAGCGCCGCCATGGCGAGTTTCGAATCCGACATCATTTTAAGCCGCTCATCAATGGCCGGCAGTTCCGGGTGCAGCACGAACGGCGGGCCGCCAGCGAAGGAGAGTGACTTGTGGCCGTCTTTTTCGACTAACTCGACGCCGAGGTGCTTGCCGTTTTTCTTCGCTTCTTCCAACAGGCTGTTAGGCACATAATGATGGTGAACATCGATGGCACAGACTTTCATGGCAATCCTTTCTAATAATTGAGATCGTTTCGTCTCGCCCTCACCCCTGCCTTCTCCCAGTGGGAGAGGCCAGGGTGAGGGGACTGATGAGGTGGACGGAAGTGTGTTTATGCAGGTTCTAGTTCACTACGCACAACTGCTGGCGGCGCACCTTGCCAGGGAAGACATCGTTGCACTCGCCGTCTTCTACCACGGTTGCGCCGTTAACGACGACGGCCTTGATTCCTGGAGGATGGCGGCGCACTTCCTGCGCATCGACCATATCGGGCAGCTTCTTGCTGACCAGATCATCGATCTTATCGGCATCGAATACCGTAACATCAGCCGGCATGCCTTCTTTCAGGACGCCGCGATTGAGACGGAGCCTTTGTGCCGCAAAGCCGGTTATTTTGTGTACGGCATCTTCTAAGCTAAACAGATTCTTCTCGCGCCGCCAATAACCGAGCACTCGAGTCGGCGCGCCGTGCCAGAAGAAACGATCCAAGTGCGCCCCTACGTCGGTGCCAATGAGGCTGGTGTCGGACTTGATCATTTCTGCGAGCAATTCCGGATGAGCATTGGCGAGACCGTGATAGAGGAGCTGGGAATTCAGATCGTCTTCCAGCCAGGTGTCGAAGAAAGCATCCACCGGCGCCTTTTCCGTGAGACGCGCGATCTCCTCGACAGTCTTACCCTCCAACTTCTTCAGCTCAGGTTTTTCCACATGCTCGAATACGACGCGCCCCCAACCCTGCCATTCGGGAAATTCGAGCTTTCCCTGGCAGGCGACGCGCTCCTGCTCGAGCTTTCTTCTGATTTCTCTATCCTTGAGCTGACTGCGCAGATCGCCGCCGTTTTTGATCGCTTCCCAGGTCGGCAGGCCGTTGAAAATGAAACTATCATCAAGGTTGAAGCGGCGAATATGCTGGTAGGGGATGACGACGCCGTAAAGCTGCTGGCCACGTCGCTGTGCGTCTTCCATGTATTTGATCGACTTCATGCCATTGTCTTTTTGACCGGCGCGCACACGGAACTCATTGCCGATCTGCAGCCCGTGAATTTTCGTAAGCATCTCCGGCACCCCGGATTCCGGCTGGAGCAGCATCTGGAAACCGTTGAACTGGAAGCAGCCGTTGTATTCGTCGGTGACGTTGGCCAGTTCGATGATTTCCTGGTGCGTGGCGAACGTGCTCGGCGTGCCGGCATGAATCGCAGGTCCGCCGCGCGGGCTAGTGGAAAATCCGATGGCACCAAGCTCCATGCCCTCTCGAACCATCTCTTTCATCTGGTGGAGTTCTTCAGGAGTCGCTTCACGTTCATAAGCGGCTTCACCCATAACCGTCAAACGCACTGGAGAGTGCGGCATAAGCGGAAGGACGTTGATGGCGACCTTACCTTCGAGATAGTTCAGATATTCGCCGAACGTGTTCCACTTCCAATCCTTGTCGTCAACGTACTTGTCCAAGACGCGCCTGAGATATTGCACCAGAACTTGGCGCGGCTCGGGCTTTGGCGGCACAGGAGAGCAGGAAGCGCCGCAGTCGCCGATGACGATGCTCGTGACGCCATAATTCACCACCGGGTTGCCGTTGGGGTACTGCACGACAAAGGCGTCCATATGTGTGTGCGAGTCAATAAAGCCCGGCGCTACGACATGGCCCTTGGCGTCGATTTCTTTTTTACCGGCTCCAAGATCCTTGCCGATGGCGGCAATCTTTTCACCATTGACGGCGACGTCCGCCTGAAATCCCGGACTTCCGGTTCCATCGATCACTGTTCCATTCTTGATGACTAGGTCGTGAGCCATAATCGGTTGACCTCCTTTGCCACTTCAATCTATTTGCTTATCCCACTGATTACGATCCGGTGTCAACGACCTGCGGAAAGGTTTCGGAAGACGGGTTTGAGTGCCGGGTTTCTGGTTTTAGTTTAATGAAAAAGTATTGCGCGATCTGGTACGTCGACAGTTGCGCCGGATAAAATGAAGACCGCGATTTGTCGGGGGGCACGGCATGTGCCCCTAGCAATCATACGTGGAGAATTTTAGGCGGCTCTTACACCGCGTCTTCCGGGCGTTCATACTTGGCCCGTCCCATACGTTCTTTAAGAGTCGGATAAGCGACCGTGAAAATGGTGAGCGCAATTAACCCGACGACCGTCGGAAACATGAGCCATTTTGCGCCATAGGCGGCGGTGGAGATCCACAGATAGTTCTCGGCGATCTTGCCCAGGGTCAGCCCCAGAACTAGCGGCGGTCTAGGCCAACCGAAGCGCAGCATGAAGTAACCGACGGCGCCGAAGATCAAAGTAACGACGATGTCGTAGAGATCGTTATTGGCGGTGAAGGAGCCGATAAAAACCAAAAACAACAGAAACGGGATCAATAGCGAGCCGCGAACAAAAGTCAGTGCCGCGAGATGATTGAGAACGAGAAAGCAAAGCCCGGCGACGATGATATTGGAAAGGATTAACACCCAGACCATGGAATAAGTGACATCGAGGCGTGATTTGAGCATTTCCGGCCCAGGGTTCAGTCCGACGATTAACATCGCTCCCAGTAGCAACGCCATGCTGCCGCTGCCGGGGATACCGAACGCAAGGGTCGGAATGAGATCTCCTCCGCGCGTCGAGTTGTTAGCGCATCCGGGACCGAGCACGCCTTCTACGGCGCCCTTGCCGGCGCGGGATTTGTCTTTCAGCCCTTGTACGGCGTGCGCATACGAAATCCACTGAGCAATGTTGGCGCCCAGAACCGGGAGGACGCCGAAATATACGCCGATCAAACTACAGCGCACGACCAGCCAGAAATGGCGAAAAGTATCCTTGA
>DASXSW010000551.1:0-8476 GCA_036505755.1 Binatia bacterium
GGTTATTACTTCGACGATGATAAGAAAAGCCTACGTATCAGAGTCGAGAGGGTTTATTCCAAGAATGCCTGGGCGGAAATGCCGCCTTCGCGCACGCGCCATCTGATTTCGAATGTGCGAATTAAAAAGGACGACGGCTCCGAGATCGAAGTCCAGTGCAATTTTCTGGTTTATCGAACGCGCATGGAAACCGATCAGGATATTTTCGTCGGGACGCGCAAAGACACGCTGCGCCGTGTCGACGGCGATTTCAAAATCGCCAAACGGACTATCATCCTGGATCAGGCGGTCTTGAGCGCGAAAAACATCAGTGTGTTTCTGTAAGCGAATGAGATGGCAGTGAACCTTAGAACGCGTACTCACTTTAATTACGCCGCCGCACCGTTGTTCACGCTGCTCTAACTTATTTCTAGTTTTCTGGCGGGCGCCCGTTCACGCGAAAATCTGCATGGCATTCGCTTTGCCGGGTGTCCATCCCAATGAAACCTACCCCCTTGCACAACAAAACTCCGGCCTTTTTTTCGTCACGCCCGGGATTCCATCGCCGCGCGATGTTAATTCGAGGATCGCGTAGTTTCTCCGCTCGGTGTATCGTGGTGAAGGGAGGGCGCAAAACCGCCCGGCCAAGTATTGCTCGCCAACATTTCGATCTTGGACCAAATCGGGAGGACGCATTTATGCCATACAAAATCCGCACGCGCGATGAACATTTTTTAAATGATGGGAGTCCCAAGCGTATTCTCGCTCTGGACGGTGGCGGTCTAAGGGGAATTCTGACGCTATCGTACCTCGCCGAGATCGAATCGACTCTGAGTGAACGCCATGGAGCGAAAACCTTTCGGCTCAGCCACTATTTCGATTTGATTGCGGGCACCTCGACGGGCTCGATCATCGCCGCGGCGTTGGCGCGTGGCATGTCGGTGAGTGAGATCGCAAAGAAATATCTCGACCTGGGCCAGCGCGTGTTCCAGAAAAGCTGGTTACGTCAGGGATTTGTCCGGGCGTTTTACGACGAAGCCGGTTTGATCGAAGAGCTGAAGCAGGTATACGGTGCCCAAACAACGCTGAGCGATCCATCGTTGCAAACTGGACTTCTAATCGTCACAAAGCGACTCGACACGGAGAGCGTGTGGCCGATATCGAACAATCCGCGCGGAAAATATTACGGTCCGCGACCGGACAGCAATGTCATTCCCAACTCAGCCTATCCGCTCTGGCAGGTCGTTCGGTCGTCGACGGCGGCACCTCGTTTTTTTGATCCAGAAAAGATCGAAATCAGCCGTGGCAAGTCTGGCGAGAAACCGGTCCAGGGGGAATTTGTCGACGGCGGTGTGAGCCCGTTCAACAACCCAGCATTGCAGGCCGTCATGCATGCGACGTTGGATGGCTATCGCATCGGCTGGCCGACCGGGTCGGACAAGTTGCTCGTCGTGTCGGTCGGTACCGGGTCGCGTGATCTAAAAGTCGCGCCGGCCAAGTTGGCGGTCGACAACGCACTCAAATCGCTCCTGTCGGTAATGGACGACTGCGCTACTCTGATGGAAACGCTGCTCCAATGGTTGTCGAGTAGCCCGACAGCGCGCATGATCAACCGCGAGGTGGACGATTTGCGCCATGACCTGATCGCCCCGGTGCCACTGATCAGTTACCTGCGCTACAATGTCGCGCTAAGCAAGGATTCCTTGTCGCAGATCGGGATGGAGTTCGACGACGAAAAGATTGAGGGCTTGAGTGCGATGGACGATCCCGGCAACATGAGGACGCTGCAAGAGATTGGCGCCAAGGCGGCAAAGCAACAGGTGCGCGCCGAAGACTTTCCATCAAACTTCGATCTTGTGGGATGAGGTTAGGAACAAAAACACTTGAAACAGGGTAACGTCGCGGCATTCTATGCCGACGTGAAGGCAAGCCCATGATGAATGTATTTATTGTGCGGCCCTTCGGCACCAAGAATGGAATCGATTTCGACAGAGTTGAAAAAGAACTCATTCGTCCGGCCATGGGGCAAGCGGGTTTGACGGGCGGCACGACCGGCGAATTTATCCAGCAAGGCAACATTCGCACCGACATGTTCGAGCAATTGCTGATCGCCGATCTCGTCATCGCAGATATTTCGATCCACAACGCCAACGTTTTTTATGAGCTGGGAATTCGCCACGCATTCCGGGACAAACGCACTTTCCTGCTCAAGGCGAAGGGAGATAAATCCAAAGAAAATGAGTCCAAAGAAAGCGACGTACCATTCGATTTAAAAACGGACCGATATCTGTCCTACGATAGCAACGATCCGGCCGCCAGCGTGGCGTCCTTTGCCGATGCGCTCAATGCGACATTGGATTCGCAAAAAGCCGATAGTCCGGTTTACCAGCTGCTACCGGAGTTGGAGCCTTCGGATCCAAACAAGCTCTTGGTCGTGCCACTCGATTTTCGCGAGGAAATTGAGCGGGCGGAGGCCGCTAATAATTGCGGCGATCTACAACTTTTGGCGGCGGAGATGGACGGCTTCGTCTGGCGGGTGGCTGGCCTTCGCCTCGTCGGCCATGCCCAATTTCGCTTGAAGGACTGGCCGGGTGCAAAGGCAACGTGGCAGGCGGTGCGGGACTATGGCGACATGGACGTCGAAGCGAACACATTGCTTGCCACGATCTTTCAACGGTTGGGCGATCTCTTGAGCTCCGATCAAGCCGTTGAGCGCGCCCTTCAGAACAAAGAAATCTTCGCGAGAGACCGGGCAGAAGTCCGCGCCTTGATGGCGCGCAACGCGAAAACTCAATGGCATCAGAGCTGGGCGACGGCCGCGGACGTCGAGACTGCGCAGAAGTCCGCCCTGGTTTCGCCCTATCTAGAAAAGTCATTCGACCTTTACCGTGAAGGTTTCATTGAAGACCGCAATCATTTCTATTCAGGCCTTAACGCTTTGGCGATGGTGACTATGCTGACTGAGCTGGCGCAAGCTCAATCGACGATCTGGGAGGATAGCTTCGATTCAAAGGAAGACGCCGCCCAGAAACTTCAGAAGCTGAAAGAGCTGCGCGGTGACCTCGGCGCCGGAGTGAGATTAGCGATCGAGTCGAAGCAGGTTGCGTTGCAGCGCACGAATAGGAGCGATGTTTGGGTCGAGATCAGCACCGCCGATCTGATTTGTTTGACCTCCAGTAGACCCAATCGGGTGGGACGGGCGTACAGGAAAGCCCTCGCCGATGCTTCGGAGCAGGCGCGCGACGCCGTGCGACGACAACTGTTACTCTATCAACGTCTCGGAATTCTAAATGAGAATATTCAAGCCGGTGTCGATAACATTGCGCCGGTTGCGCAATCTGTGCGGACTCAAGTAGCTCCCGCCCACGTGCTCTTGTTCACTGGACATCGCATCGATAGTCCTGATCGCAAAGCTCCTCGCTTTCCCGCCGCCAAAGAGCAACACGCGCGCGCGATGATTTTCGAGGCCGTGAGGACTGAAAAAGCGAAAGCGAAGGGAGCGGTATTCGGCATTGCCGGAGGCGCTTGCGGCGGCGATATTCTTTTCCATGAAATTTGCGAGGCGCTCGAGATCCCGAGCCAAATGTATTTGGTCTTGCCAAAAAACGATTATATCCGGGTCTCGGTGGCGGATGGCGGACCGGATTGGGTCGAGCGCTTCAATCGGCTCTACGATAAAACGAAGCCGAAAATTCTTTCCGACTCCGACCGACTGCCGCGCTGGCTCAGGACAAAAAAGGACTACAACATCTGGCAACGTTCCAATCTCTGGATGCTCCACAACGCCCTTTTCATCTCGCAGGACCACCTAAGTCTCATTGCATTATGGAACGGCGCCACCGGCGACGGCCCCGGAGGCACCGAAGACATGGTGGAGCGGGCCAAAGATCGCGGTGCGACGTTCATTCATCTAGACGCGAAAAAACTTCTCGAGTGATCATTTGGAAACCGCCATCGCGAATAGCGCGATTTCTCATTGACGACGTCTCGGCGCTATGAGGAAGATGATCCGTGAATGATGGACGGCTACAGCACCGTCGTCGATCCATTAGGCTAAGAGAGTACGATTACGCTGAGCGCGGTGCGTATTTTGTGACCATCGTTACACAGGATCGATCCTGTCTGTTCGGTGAGATTATCAACGACGCCATGCAGTTGAGCGGTGCTGGTGTAGCAATCCAACGTTGGTGGTTTGAATTGAAAAACAAATTCGCCACAGTCGAAACGGACGAGTTCGTGATCATGCCGAATCATCTTCACGGTATTGTCGTCATTACGGATACCATGGTAGGGGCCGACCTGCGTGTCGGCCCTGTACCGGAGGGCGCACACACAGGTGCGCCCCTACCGACGATAATCCAATGGTTCAAAACGATGACGACGAACGAATATATCCGTGGCGTGAAAACGCTGGGTTGGCCGGCGTTTCGAGGCAGATTATGGCAACGTAGCTACTACGAACATGTCATTCGTCACGAAAAGTCTTTAAATCGTATTCGACAATATATTCTTGATAACCCTGCGCACTGGGATGCTGATCGCGAGAATCCAGTGGTAGGAATTCCCGAATGGGACGCGTGGCGATAGCGCTAGTGTCTGCTACCTGGCGTAGGCATTGTGGAAGAGTTGTCTAGCTCTAGGGGGCACCTGCAGGCGCACTAATTCCGTCTTATGGGACAATAGGACGCGATCAATCACATCTCTTCCCTGGGATTACCCCTTCTCATTGGACTGCAGCGCGTCGAGGGCTTTTTGCACCAGTTTTCGCCGCAGTTCCTTTTCATCGGCCGGCGGTAGCTTGGCATCGCCAGTCACGTGAACGATGCCGGTTCCTAATACTACGCGGTTCGCTCCGACCATCTTGGCGATCGGTAGCGCCGAGGTAATCTGCACTACCGGGATGCCCGCTTTCTCTAGTTCTGTTGTGATCGCAGCGCCGCTGCGCGTGCTCGTTCCTCACGTCGAGGTGAGGATGACGGCGTCAACGCCGTCCCGTTTGATCTTTGCCGCCATCTCCCGGCCGAGACGGCGCGTGTTTGAAAGCGGGTTGGAACGGCCGCAGGTGGAAATGAATTCGTCATGAAGTTTGCCGATGACGCCGTTTTTTTCCATCTCACGCAAGGCATCGAGAGGCACTAACCGGTCTGGATCTTCCTGGACAAACCGCGTGTCGTAGCCGCCATGGGAAACTTCGTAGTCTTCAGCGCGCAGATCGTCGCGTCCTTCGATGCTGTAAGAACCCCAACGCGTCGCTGCCGTTCCTTCGATCTTATCCGGATTGCCTCTAGGGACCAGTCCGCCGTCGGTGATCAACATCACTTTGGCTCTCGATAAGTTTTTGACGCCCGCAGGCATTGGAATCGGCGCGAAAGCGGTCGGTGGCATCTCGGATTCGAATGGTTCTCCGTTCATTTTCGCCAGGAGCATGTCGACGAGCCGGGTCGCGGCCTTTTTGTCCACAAGCCGGTCGCGCAGCCATCCGCGCCGCAAGTATCCTTCTTCGTGCGGCAGGCCGATCGGTTCCCTGGCGATAAGTTTCAGGCTTAGCCTTGCCATCTTGTCCAGGACATTGCGCATGTTGGCGATGCTCGTCCCCGCGTCGATGATATAGAGCGCATCGCGGTAAAGATCGACACCGGGATTCTCTTCGCTCATCGCGGTCACGGCAGAAATGCCAAGCTCGGCTTGAACGGCGCGGCAGAGCGCGCCGGACGCCATGCCGTAGCGCCCTGCATCAAAGCATGGCCCGGCGACGAAGAGGTCCGCGTTTGCGTGTCGGACCTTTTCCACGACGGAAGCCGTAACCTCGTCTTGATGTTCGACGGCGTAATTGTCACCGCAAACCAACGTCAGGACGATGCGGGCGTCGTTGCCCAACAACGATTCCAACAACCGGCCGGGTCCGACCGCGCCGTCACGGACTTCCAGTCCCTTGCCAGCGTGCTCTTCGGCGCCGATGCCGCCGAAAAACTGATTCAGATAGTGCGCGACTCGCATATCGAACTCCTTTAGGCGCGCCGAGGAACAGCAGTAGGGGCAAGGCGCGCCTTGCCCCTACCTCGATTGGCGGCTGATTAGCCTAATAGACCATTGCGCGCATTCTGGACGCACCCTGCTGATTAGTGACGCCAACGATGTTAGACGCGTCGATCGTCATGGGACCAGCGAGTAATTCGACAAACTCCGGCGTCGCCGCAATTACGCGATCGACCCGTGGCACTTGCCACTGCTTACCGTTGCCGCCGTTATAGACAATCGCGTCGACTTCCGGAACGTTAAAAAGCAATGCCGACTCGACGCGGCGGTCTCTCGACACGTCGGAAACCATGACCGAAGTCTTTATTCCCATACCTTCGAGCAGGCGTGCAGTCTCCGCCAGGTCGGCATGGGGCAATCCGCCGCCATACTTGGATAACACCGCGCCGTCTGCGTTCAAGTTCCACTTGACGAGATTTGCGGCGGCGCGACAATGGCGCTCGCGGTCGAAATTATCCGAGCCGGCGATCGTGGCTACCGTGCCGACGAAATTAATTTCACGCGCCTGGTGGCGCTGATAGAGTTCCAGGATGATGGGATGATTTTGATAAAAATAAGTTTCCGTGCCGCCAAACCACGAATGCAGCGAGGGCACGACAGCACCGTCGAGCCACTCATCTGGGTGGAGCATCACCGGTAGCATGCCGTCAGTGTTAGCGCCATAGAGAATTGGCTCGTCCACCGCCGGTTTGCGCTGCCGTGAAAAAATCTGTCCGACATAAGCGACTCGTGCCAGTCCGTCGCGCCCTTTCTCCCCCGGACCCACCGGCTCAAAGGTCTGGAGGTTAGTGGGGAGATGATTCCAGGCACTGCTGGCAACCTCGACGGCGACTCGTATGCCAGCAAGGCGGTAAGCTTTTTCCAATGTTTGACGCGGCAATCCTGGTTTGGTGTGCGGGATCACGATCAAGTGTTGCAGCGAAGAGTAATCGCTCGCCTCAACCGGAGCGCCGCTCATTTCCAAAACGCGCCCAGTTGCGCTTCGAGTCGGGTCCGGTGAAATCTCGGCCAGAACCGATACCGCAGCGCCGGTCAGGACATGAGTCGTGCCGATGCCGGCGGTAATCGGTTCGCCCAGTATGCCGGGAAAATCGGCGCCGGAACCAGGCGCTTTCGCTCTCGGTTCAATCACGTCAAAGATTGGACCGGCACGGCAGCGCTCTCCGGGCCGCGCGATATCAAAATCGACGCTGATGATGGATTCGTTTTCAAGGATCATGCGCCGCAGCGTCGCAGGGTCGACGATTAATACGGTGCCTTCAAGACGCGCCGGGACGCCAAATTTTATTTCGCTGATCGGATGTTGTGCCAAGGTCAACTGCATTAAATCTCTTTCTCGCGATGCGTTTGAAATTTTGGATATGAAGCGCGCGAGCAGGTTGAATCTTATTCCCGGGTGGAGAAGCTTGTCAACGCGACTTAGAAGTCAATTCTCGTAGCGGCGACCCCATGGTCGGACAACCAAGCGGGCAGACACAGGGGTCTGCCCTACATCGGACGCGCCGTTGCGAATTAATTGGGCCAGTATCGTAGGCGTGTTTATTTATTCGACATTCAAACGACTCGCTCGTTTCCTATCGAAGCTTGTGGTGATAGATAAACTGTCCAGGAATAAGAGGTAGATCCAGTCATGCTTCGCTTTTCGCCAAATCCTAATCTCGCCCATCTTGTCCACTGGTTCGAATGGGAAGGGGACGCTTTCCGCCGGGCGCAGGAGCAGGACAAGCCCGTGATGCTTTTCCTATCGGCGTTCTGGTGCCGCTATTGCCAGCGCATGGACGAGGGGGCTTTCTCAGATCGGGAAAACATGGCGTTGCTCAACGCCTACTTCGTCGCGCTGCGCGTCGAAAACGCCACACGGCCCGATATTGACACGCGCTACAATCTCAACGGCTGGCCGACCGTCGCCTTCTTCACGCCCGCGGGAGAGCTGCTCGCGGCAGTCAATTATCTCGGCGTCGATGAGTTCAAGGAGCTGCTGCTGAATGTTTACATGGGCTATCAAGAAAAGAAGACTGAACACCGCGTGACGAAATGGCCCGATGAAAGCGAAGCCGTCGTGGCGCCTCAAGCCGAGCGCGAACCAGCCGGCGGTTCGGCTCTGACTGAGATTACAAATGGGATCATGGCGCTCGCCGATCGGTTCCACGGTGGCTACGGGCAGGGACAAAAATTCATCCATGCGGAAGCGAACGATTTTATGTTACGTCGTTACGAGGCGACAGAAGACGCGGCTTATCTCGATCACGTTCGCTTGACGCTCGACCGGATGCGAGAAAGTCCGATCTATGATGACAAAGACGGCGGCTACTTTCGCACCACCTCGGGCGCAGACTGGGTACAACCGCACCGCGAAAAGCTCCTGGGCGAGCAGGCCGGTCTCCTGTCCAATTGCCTCCATGCGCTCCGTTTCACCCAGCGTCGCGAGTATGCGCGCATGGCCGAGGAGATCATCGACTAC
>DASXSW010000552.1:0-9642 GCA_036505755.1 Binatia bacterium
GCGAGACTGCCTCGGTGAAAAAAAACATCTTCGCTGCCATCATCGGGAGCGATGAAGCCAAAGCCTTTTTGCCTAATGATTTTTTTTATGGTTCCGGTCATGAATCAACGCCTCCTCTCGTTATCGGGCTCGCTATCACGCAACCGGTTCGCCGCCAGCCTTGACAATGCCGAGCGAGCTCCTTAGGTTGAGTGGTCCTTAGCTTCATAAGCTTCATACAACCAAAACCAGCTTGAGTTCAATTCTTTATTATATCTCCGGTCATGGCTACGGCCATGCGGTGCGTTCAAAGCAGGTTATCCGTGCTTTGAAAAAGGCAAGAGCCGATCTGCAGATTCACGTGCGTAGCGCGGCTCCAAAGTGGCTGTTCGGCGATCTTCTGTTTCCTGTTTCGCACACTATCCGCTCGATCGACGTTGGCATTATTCAGCCAAACAGCTTGGAGATGGACCTTCAAGGAACGTTACAAGCTTGCCAGGCGCTACACGACGCCCTCCCAGATATCATGGCGCAAGAAATCGCCTACATCAGGGACGAGAAGATTGGTTTGGTCGTCGGCGATATTCCACCGGCCGGTTTCGAAATCGCCGCGCGGGCAAAAATCCCGTCCGTAGCAATCAGCAATTTCACCTGGGACGTTATCTATGATGCTTATGTCGATCGCTACCGTGATTTTTCGCCTTTAGTTACGGCAATGACGGGTTTCTACAAAAACGCGACCCTCGCCTTGACTCTGCCCTATCCTTGCGACATGAGCGTGTTTCCCAACCGTCAAGCCATCCCTTGGGTGACCCGGGTTTCGCGATTTACCAAAGAGCAAGCAAGACGCAATTTTAATCTCCCGCCATCAGCGACGATTATTCTTTTGAGTTTTGGCGGTATGGGGCTGAGTTCCCTACCCTGGGATAGATTCAAAGGTCTCAAGGATTTCTTTTTTGTCGCCACGGGTGCAACAGCAGTGTCGCAGGGCAACCTGCTGGCGCTCTCAGATGCGCAGCAGCGCTACGAGGACTTGCTCCGCGGGGTCGACGCCATAATTACCAAGCCGGGGTACGGCATTGTCGCCGACGTGATCTCCCACCACGTACCAGTCCTCTACACTGACCGCGGCGAATTCCCTGAATATCCGAGACTCGTGGAGGCGCTACAGGATTGCGCTACCGCGGAATATATTCCTCAGAGTGAATTACTGGCCGGCAATGTTGGATCTTACCTAGAGCGACTGCTGTCGAAAGAGCCCAATTGGCCCAGTATCCCACTCGACGGTGCAGACGTGGCAGCACAAGAGATCCTGCGGCTGTTGGATGGCAATCGCGCCATAGTTGACAGGCCCTAACGATTCATCCAGACTTAAACTCGATTCTATGGCCGTCGAAAAAGTCATTCTAGCAAAGCCACGCGGTTTTTGTGCCGGTGTGGAGATGGCAATCGAAACCGTTGAGCGCGCGCTGCGGAAACATGGCGCTCCGCTCTATGTGTTTCATGAGATCGTTCATAATCAGCATGTGGTCGGGGGATTCACCAACCGCGGCGTACGCTTCGTGCAATCTATTGAGGAGGTGCCCAGCGGAGCCAAGTTAGTCTTCAGCGCCCATGGCGTCTCGCCTGCAGTTTGGCAACAAGCGCGGCAAAAACAGCTCGAGCTCCTCGTCGACTCGACCTGCCCGCTGGTCGATAAAGTCCATCGCGAAGTGCGCAAGTTCGTGGATCGAGGCTATTGGATCGTGCTCATTGGCCATCGCGAGCACGACGAGATCGTCGGCACGGGCGGCGAGGCGCCCGATCGCACACGGGTCGTCGGTAGTGTGAGCGAAGCCAAGACCGTCGATGTTCCTGACCCACAAAAAGTCGTCGTGTTGACTCAAACGACGCTAAGCATGGACGATACTCGGGAGATTATGGATGCTCTCAAGCAACGATTTCCTCAGATGATCACGCCGGCGAAGGAAGACATTTGCTACGCAACGCAAAACCGCCAGGACGCGGTGAAACAGCTGGCCAGAGAGGTTGACTTGATTTTGGTCGTCGGCTCGCGCAACAGCGAGAACGCAAACCAACTCGTCAAGGTCGCCGTTTCGCTGGGAAAGCCGGCCTATCTCATCGACGATCAGCACGCGATCAGACCTGAGTGGCTGCAGGGAATTACGCGCGTCGGAATCACATCCGGAGCGTCGGTCCCGGATCAGTTGGTCCGAGAAACGGTGGAATATTTCACGCGGCAGGGCGCTGAAGTCAATCAAGTCGGGCTAGTGGAAGAAAACGTCCATTTTGCTTTGCCTGACGAAATCACCGCTATGCCGTGACGCGGCGAACGATCTAACGAAAAATTGCCGGAGGTCTTATGGCTCGCATCGTCCATATCGCATTAAAGGTAGAAGATTTGGAGAGAACCACCCAGTTTTATGAGAATGTATTCGGCTTCAGAGAGATGGAAACCGCGCAGGTGAGGGACCATACCTCGCGGCACCTGAGCGACGGCGCCATCGACTTAGCGTTGATCAAGTATGATGCCGAAGAGTCGAGGGAATCGCTGGCGGCTGGACAGGGGCCGTGTATTCATCACTTCGCCATCGAGGTCGAAGACATCGAGAAGTACACAGCTGAGATCGCCAAGTTCGGCTGCGAGATTATCAGCGATCCCGGCGTCATCCCGGTAAAATTCCGCGCTCCCGGCGGCACCGTGGCGGAAATTGTTCCGCAGGCTCGATACAAGAAACCCGCTGAGTAAGGCTGACCCAAGACCTATCCTAACGAGCCTGTCCGAATTCGCTTCTCGATCTCTGCGGCATTGCAACAATCCTGCGTCTGCGTGAACGCTCCGGCTCCGTTTTCGATCCACCGCTCAAAAAAAAGAATCTTTCGGGGATTCCTATGCCTACAGAGTTATGCTAGAAGAAGGCGCCGATAATTTTTTATAAGGAGCGTGTGCCATGTCGTTGCACGTAAAAGACACGGATGTGCCCAAACGCCAAGTGGTTCGCACGGGAGTAGAAGGCGAAGGCGCGATGGTTGTCAGACGGGGTTACGGCAGCGAGTGCAGCCTCATGCACGCTATTAGAGCATCGGGCTATCACACTACGCCACATGCGCACGAGGCCGAGCAGATCAACTACGTGCTCGAAGGCGAAATCTGGTTTTTTGTCGAGGAGCGCGGCTTCCTTTGTAAAGCAGGAGATTTCCACCGCATTCCTTCCCAGAAAATTCACTGGGCGTGGAACCGATCCGACACCGATGCCATTGTAGTCGAGGCTCATTCTCCAGCGCTGGTCGCGGGCAAGCTCCAGCAGACGTCTATCGGCCTATTCGATGAAGCTGAAAATCCCCAGATGAGGACGCCGAGCGAAAATAACTTCGTGCCCTACGATTGGCAGAGCGTGGAGCGAAAGATCTTTGGCTAGCCTTCGGTCGGATATCGCCAGCCTGATGCTTTTGCCCATTGAACCTCGCCGGGTTCGCGTCCACGAAATTTCGAATCTACGCTTGAGAGCAGCTGACAAGTTTTCCGATATCTAAAAAATTACCTCCCGTAGCATCAGTGCTCTTGCAAGCATCTCCGATAGGATTTATGCACATCACGCGCATCCGGAGTATTTTGTGGCGCGAGATAAAGGTAATCTAATTTCCGGGGCTTGCCTTGCTGCCTTCGGGATCTATGTGATCTCGGTGGCGTCCAAACTGCCCTATGTCTCTGAGGTCGGTCCGGGATCCGGATTTTTCCCGCTCTGGCTTGGCATCGGGCTGGTGCTTTTTGCGTCAGGTTTAACGTTCGGATCCTTCGCGTCTTCCGGGAACCGAGCCAAGAATGAATCACAATCGTGGAAAACATCCGCCCGAGCCTTGGCCGGCTGGTTGGCATTGATGATTGCGGTCGCACTGCTCAGCCGAATCGGGTTTGCTTTGAGCTTCGTAATTCTAACGATGTTCTTGATTGTTGCTTTGGACCGCCGCCCGGCTAGGCTCGCCGTTGCCGTCGGTATCGGTCTCGCCGTGGCATTCCATCTGATTTTTGTCATCGCCCTTGATGTTACTTTGCCGGTCGGCCCGTGGGGATTTTGAGTTGATCTAAGACAACTGAAGACATGGACGCCTTGGGAAATCTCCTGCTCGGCTTTTCCGTCGCACTAACCCCAATTAATCTATTTTGGTGTTTGGTCGGCGTGGTTCTCGGGACTGTTGTCGGTGTGTTGCCGGGGTTGGGGCCGGCGGCCACGATCGCGATGTTGCTTCCGCTCACGCTCAAGATGGATCACACCACAGCGATTATCGCGCTAGCCGGGATTTTTTATGGAGCGCGATACGGCGGCTCAACCACCTCGATTCTCCTCAACATACCTGGGGAGTCATCCTCCGTGGTTACCTGCCTGGACGGCTATCAGATGGCGCGCCAAGGGAGAGCGGGAGCGGCGTTGGGAATTTCGGCAATTTCTTCCTTTATCGCCGGAACCGTGGGCGTGTTGGGATTGATGCTTATAGCACCGCCGTTGGCTCGCTTCGCATTGCGCTTTGCTCCGCCAGAATATTTCGCCTTGATGATTTTGGGTCTTGCCATGGTGGTTTTTCTGGCGGGCGAATCTATGGTCAAAGCCCTCCTGGCCATGCTCGTCGGTCTATGGATCGCAAGCATCGGCACTGATCTCTTTACCGCCGAATCACGGTTTACGTTCGGCCAGATGAAGCTGCTTGGCGGCGTCGATTTTATCGCTGCAACTGTCGGAATCTTTGCGATCGGCGAGGTCTTGGTTAACCTGGAGTCACAAGGGGGCGCTGAGATTTTCAAACTCTCAAAAGGTTTGAGAAACCTTTTCCCGACGCTGCAAGATCTGAAAGATTGCCGCTTTGCTTTCTTGAATGGCTCCGTCATCGGTTTCCTTATCGGCGCACTTCCCGGCGCCGGGGCTACCGTCGCGTCGTTCTTATCCTACGGTCTCGAAAAGGCGGTCTCGCGACACCCGGAAAAATTTGGCACTGGCGTGATCGAGGGCGTGGCCGCGCCCGAAGGCGCGAACAATGCCGATGCCGGCGGGGCATTAGTCCCATTGCTCACTCTAGGGATTCCGGGAGGTAACACCACAGCCATTCTACTGGGCGGTCTAATTCTCTGGGGGTATAAGCCTGGGCCGCTGCTCATCCAAGAGCACCCTGAGCTTTTTTGGGGCTTGGTGGCGAGCATGTACATCGGCAATGTCTTGCTGCTGGTTTTGAATCTACCTTTGGTTCCGTTGTTCGCGCAGATCTTGCGTCTTCCCTATTACGTTCTCTATCCGCTCATCATCGGGATATCTATTGTCGGCGTTTACAGCGTCAACAACAGCCTATTCGACGTGTGGATGATGGGGCTTTTCGGTTTGCTCGGGTATCTCATGCGTAAACTCGATTTCCCCGCCGCGGCGCTGATCTTGGGAATGGTGCTGGGGGACGGGCTCGAACGAGCGCTGCGTCAATCGTTGATGATGTCACAGGGCGACATTCTGATCCTCGCCACACGTCCGATTTCTGGAACCTTGCTCTTTATCGCAGCGACGATCTTGTGTCTGCCGGCAATCCGTAAAGTGCGTTTCTGGCGAGTTGCTGCGGTTGAGCGTGAAGGCTGAAGGTGATAGTTGCGGCTGATACATTCATGGCCAAAATATTCTGGGAGGCTTGATATATGAAGCATAGAGCCAGGTTGTTTTCGATTATCGTCGTTGTGATCACGGCGGTGCCCTTGGGTTTCGCCGGGAGCCAGGAATTTAAGCCCAGCAAGCAGATCGAGGCCGTTGTTCATACCGGTCCCGGAGGAGGATCGGATCTGTTAGCGCGGGCGATCGCCGAACTGCTGCAAAAAGAAAAACTCATCACGCAGCGAATGCAGGTGGTCAATAAGCCCGGCGGTGGCCCTGCCGTCGCGATGTCCTACCTCGCGGAAAAAAAGGGTGAGACCCACACCATCGGTTTTTTCACCGGTGTGTGGGTGACCAATCCGTTGACCACTGCCGAGGCGACTGTCACCGTAAAGGATTTGACTCCGATCGTCCGTCTAGTTTTGGAGCCGGCGGTCATCGCGGTCAAGGCGGATTCACCTTACAAAAATATGAAGGACTTCATCGACGCGGCCAAGAAAAATCCCAAACAACTTGCCCAGTCCGGCGGCACGATAACTTCGCGGGATAATCTCATGCGCCTTTTGATTCAAAAATCCACGGGCGCCCAGTGGAATTTCATTTCTTTTCCGAGCGGCGGCGAGCGAATCTCCAATCTTCTCGGCGGTCACGTGCAAATGATGGTGATCGAACCGCAGGAGGCCGGCGAGCAGATTCGCGCGGGGAATTTGCGGGTGATCGCTTCTTTGACTGAAAAGCGGCTCGCGTCATTGCCCAATGTCCCGACCCTCAAGGAACAAGGCGTCGATGTTCCACTCATTCCGCAGGCCCGCGGTGTCGTGGCGCCGCCGGGAGTATCGCGGGAAGTGGTTCAATACTGGGAGGGAGTTTTCGACCGCTTCGACAAAACCGCGACGTGGAAGCAATACTTGGAGCAAAATCAGTTTGAGGACGGTTATCTCAAGGGACCGCCGCTCAGCAAGTTTTTCGACGATCTGACGGTTCAGATGCGTGACGTGCTCAAAGAAGCCGGCGCCAAGGTCGTGCGCTAATTTTTTATGAACTCTACGCAACGCCTCGCGCGTTTTGCGCTCGAGCTGAACTATCGGCAGATTCCCGCAGCGGTGATCGATCGAGCCAAGAGCTGTATCTTAGACACTCTGGCGGTTTGCTTGTATGGATCGACGAAGCCGTGGAGCAAAACCGTTAGTGAATTTGTTCGCGACTCGGCTCTTCGCGGCCGTTCTACGGTTGTGGGAGAGAGCTGGATGGCGCAGCCGGCACAAGCAACACTGGCGAACGGAACGATGGCACATGCTTTTGAGCTCGACAATGTGCGCCAACCGGGAGCGGGCGTTCATCCTGGAGCAACGGCGTTCCTTCCCGCCTTCGCAATGGCGGAAGAAAAGCAGGTCGATGGTAAAACATTGCTTACCGCATTTGTTGCCGCCTGCGAGGTGATGTCGCGCATCGGCGTCGCCGCGGGGAATTCCCTTGAGAAGCGAGGTTTTCACGCGCCCGGGTTGACCGGTACTTTTGGCGCTGCGATCGCCGCAGGTCGGCTTTTGGGTCTCAACGAGCGCAAGATGGTCAACGCCCTCGGCATCGCCGGCTCGTACTCCGGTGGGCTGATCGAGTTTTCCCGTTGCCAGGAGGGAGCCATGATCAAACGGCTCCATCTCGGTAAAGCAGCGGAAGGAGGCGTGACAGCGGCACTGCTGGCCAGCAGAGGCTTCGCCGGACCGGAAACCGTTCTCGAAGGAAAGTTTGGATTCTGCCAGACATATTCCGATGCGCCCAAGCTTTCCTATCTCACCTATCGCCTGGGACGCGAATTCGAGAGCATGAATATTTGTATCAAGCGTTGCGCCTGCCATATTAACGCCCATGCGCCGATCGAAGCGCTGCAAAAATTGCGGGAACAGATAAATTTCGATCCGGAAGATGTTCAGGAAATCGTCATCGGCGGGATCGAAAAATTAATCACCCATCACGCCATCTATCAGCCCAAAGATTTGATGATGGCACAGTACAGCATCCCCTTTTGCGTCGCGCTCAGTCTTTATTTTGATCCGACCGATCCGGAGTCGTTTGACGAGAAGAAGCTCAAGGAAAAGAAGATTCTTGCGATGATGCGTAAGGTTCGGCTCAAAGTCGATCATGAGATCGAACAGAAAGGCTGGGACCGCGCCGCGCGCGTGACCATCGGTCTCGGAAAGAAGCAGCGCCACTCGGCACTGGTTGTCCATTTTAAAGGGACGCCGAAAAACCCCATGAGTCCGTTAGAAGTCGAAGACAAGGCGCGCAAATTGACCCGCGCGATTTTGGCCGGGTGGCAGCTGGAGCGTTTGGTCGAGTCCGTCGAGAATTTAGAGAAAATCGATGATGTCTCGCGCATCGGGGAATTCCTCCGACGTGAATGATGAAAATCGTCGCCATTGATACCTATCCACTGATACTGCCAGTCAAAGAAATTTACGGCGGCGCCGCGGGCTTCCTCGAGGATTGTCGTTCTTTGATCGTTCGGGTGGAAATGGAGAATGGCATCGAAGGTTGGGGCGAGGGCACCCAGGGGCGGCCGGGCAATACTTACGAGACCTTGGAAACGATGGAGATCATGGCGCAAAATTATTTCGCGCCCGCGCTCATCGGTATGGACCTCGAAGAAACCGGCACTGTTCTGAGTAAACTTCATCGAGTTCGTTACGGCCACCCGATCGCAAAAGCGGCCATTGAGACGGCGCTCTTCGATGCCTTGGGCAAATTGTATCGGGTGCCGCTTTGTCGCTTTTTCGGCGGACCCTATCGACGCGAGATTGAGCTTGTGGGTGGATTAGGGATCGATCTAGGTCCGGAAACGATCGGCCCACGCGCCGGTCAACTTAAGCAAGAGGGCTTTCAGGCTTTCAAGATTAAAATCGGCCAGGAAGATCATCAAAAAGATATCGAACGAGTTCGCGCCGTCCGCCAAGCAGTCGGTGCTGCAGCGTCAATCCGAGTCGACGGCAATGCTTCGTATTCTTTCACTGACGCTCGTTGGATTTTGAACGAACTGAGTCAATTTGACATCACGGATGCTGAGCAGCCGCTCGGGCGAGGCGATCTCCGAAGCCTCGCCGAACTGCGTCGCACGGTCGGTATTCCCATCGCTGCGCAGGAAAGCGTGAGCTCGCCGGAAGAGGCGCTGGCCGTGCTGGAAGAGCAAGCCGCGGATCTTTTGAAGGTTAAGCTCACGCATATCGGAGGATTTCAAAGGGGGTTCGAGGTGGCGGCGGTCGTCGGCGCCAAGGGACTTCTAGTTGTCATCGGCCAAGGCAGCGCGTGCACGACGATACTTTCCGCCGCGGAAATGCAGCTTCACTGCGCGTTAAAGAATAGCCAACCGGGCGGCGAAATGACCGGTTTCATGCGGCTCGGCGAGCAAAATATTTTTAGTCCCATCTCCATGACTCGCAGTAAAGCGTATCCGTCTATGACGGCGGGGCATGGGATCGAAGTCGACAAGGAAAAGCTCAAACGTTTGGCAAAACGACCCTAATGATTCGATTTATTCGCTGGGGGATCGATCTGCATAATAATTATGCGATTGCCTAATCGTGAGGCGTTATATTTTCTAAAGATTTCCTATTCCTCAAGTTAACTGTCGAAAAACTCTAAGATTAAAAGTGTCGTGTACGGTGGCATATACGTTGCTCTAACCTGCGCAGACTGCCTTAAATTCTACTTAACTGCTTAATTATTGCGCAGATGGAAGGAGCAATGTTGTGAAGAACCAAGGAACGAAAACCTGCCTGATGCTCTTTTTGGTCTTATTTTTATTTTGGTTGTCAATCCCACCGGGCACGTTTGCTCAGGGTGTTACCGAAACCATGCCCACGGCACCTGCCGTCACGCCGCCGCCGAGCGGGCTGCCAAGCCCAGTCCCACCTGCGGCTCAACCCAAAATTGACAAAGGCGACACTGCGTGGATGCTCACGTCGTCGGCACTGGTGCTGATGATGACCATTCCTGGACTGTTTCTTTTTTACGGTGGTTTGGTCCGACGAAGAAACGTCCTGGGAAC
>DASXSW010000553.1:0-6036 GCA_036505755.1 Binatia bacterium
AGCCCGCAGATCGAAAGATTGATTCGCGACGCGCTCGATGAAGACATCGGCGCCGGCGATTTGGCGACAATGGCGACTATTGCGGCGGAAGCGCAAGGAACCGGTTTGTTCCGCGCCAAAAAAGACGGCGTCGTAGCGGGCTTGGTTTTGCTCCAACGAATCTTTTATTTCATTGATCACAAAATCGCGGTGCGGTTGCTCACCAATGACGGCGCTTCAGTCGCCCAAGGCATGGTGGTTGCCGAAGCGGTAGGTCCGGTGCGCGCACTGCTCTTGTCCGAACGAACCGCGCTCAATTTTCTTCAACGATTGTCCGGCACGGCCACCTTAACGCGTAAATATGTCGACGCCGTCAAGGATTTTCCCTGCAAGGTGCTCGATACCAGAAAAACCACGCCCGGCCTTCGGACGCTGGAGAAATATGCGGTGCGCATGGGCGGCGGTATGAATCATCGCATCGGTCTGTACGATGCCGCGCTGGTGAAGGATAACCATATCGAAGCCACGGGCTCAATCGCCGAAGCGGTCAAGGCGGTGCGACGTCACGCGCCTTTCATGGCGAAGGTCGAAGTGGAAACCAGCAACATGAAACAAGTTCAAGAAGCGATCGATGCCGGCGCCGACGTGATCATGCTCGACAATATGTCGATTGCGCAGATGACCGAGGCGGTAAAGCTGGTCGACAAGCGAGCCTGGATAGAAGCTTCGGGGGGAATCACGCTGGAAACCATTCGGCAAGTCGCCGCCACCGGCGTGGACTTTATCTCCTCCGGCGCGCTCACGCATTCGGCGCCGGTGGTCGATTTCAACATGAAAATCACGATGAATGTCAGCAAGTGATCCGCGGTCCATTTTTACAACGGCGGTTGACGGCACGCCGCTTGATCTCGCTAAGGTTCGCGGATATTTAGACGCGAAACGCCTAGGTACAAAATTCCATTACTTTGCCGAGATTGGTTCGACCAATACTCACGCTCGCGAGCTTGCCGAGAAGGGTGCCGCCGAAGGCGAAGTGGTGCTCGCGGAGTCCCAGACCCATGGCCGCGGCCGCCTGGGCCGGCGCTGGGAGTCGCCGCCGTTAGCTAACCTATATTTCTCGGTCATTCTCCGCCCCAAGTTGGCGCCGGTTCATGCGCCGCAAATTACTTTGACGGCCGCCGTGGCGCTCGCCGAAGCCATCGATTCGCTGATTCCGTTGAGCCCGGTGATCAAATGGCCCAATGATATATTGGTCAACGGAAAAAAGTTGGCAGGTATTCTGGCTGAGGCGGTCTGCACACCCGAGCGGGTCGAGTACGTGATTCTCGGCATCGGCGTTAATGTCAATTGCCCAGTCGATGCGATGCCGCAGGAGCTTCGTCAACGGGCGACCTCCCTATTCGATGTGACCCGGATTCACATGGATCGCGAATTTGTTTTACGACGATTGATTCAAGACCTTGACCGGTGCTATGGAGATCTTGAACAGTTCGGGTTTGAGGCGATCGCGCCGCAATGGGAGGCGCGCTTCGGCCTGCGCGGAAAGCGTGTGCGCGTCGAATTGCGCGACCAGGTTCTCATCGGCCGGGCGCGTGGCTTGGCGCGCGATGGCGCGCTACTTGTCGAAGGAGATGACGGAATACTGCAGAAGGTTATTGCCGGGGACGTGATTCCACTGGAGACTTGATTCGCGGATCCATGCTGCTGGCCATCGATATCGGTAATACCAACATCGTTCTTGGTCTCTACCAAGGCAAGAAGCTGATCACTCACTGGCGCTTGGCCACCCAAGCTGAGCGCACCGCTGACGAATATGGCGTGATCATCTCGCAGCTGATCGATTACGCAGGTTATCGCTGCGATCAGATATCCGCCGTCGCAGTTTCCTGCGTTGTGCCGCCCATGCTCACGACGACGCAAGAGCTGGCCGAAAAATTTTTCAAAATCGAACCCTTGATTGTCGGTCCCGGCATCAAGACCGGCATGCCGATTCTCTATGAGAGCCCAAAAGACGTCGGCGCCGACCGCATCGTCAACGGCATTGCGGCGTACGAAAAATATCGCGACACCTGTATCATCGTCGATTTCGGCACGGCGACGACCATCGATCTAATTTCAAAAAAGGGCGAATACGTTGGCGGCGCCATCGCGCCTGGTTTGTCCATTTCACTAGAGGCGTTGATTCAGCGCGCCTCCAAATTGCCGCGCATCGAGGTCATCAAGCCCAAAGAAGTCGTCGGACGAAATACGATAAACTCGATCCAAGCGGGCATCTTCTACGGCTATGTGGGCTTGGTGGACGGCATCGTCAAGCGGATTCAAGAGCAACATGGCCTTCGTGCCAAGGTCGTGGCCACGGGAGGGTTGGCGCCTTTGGTCGCATCGGAATGTTCCAGCATCACCGAAGTCGATGAATTCTTGACGTTAGAAGGACTGCGAATTATTCATGAACGAAATTCGCTCCATGAAGTTAAAGCAAGAGTCCAAACTTAGAAAAATCTAGTGGGAGGAACCCGTAGTTATGGCTGTAACGGAGCTAGAGAAACTTCGTAACTTCGGCATTCTCGGTCAAGGAGGGTCGGGCAAGACCTCTCTAGGGGAAGCGATGCTGTTCGCCGCGGGTGCGACTCAGCGGTTGGGAAAGGTTCAAGACGGAACTTCGGTGTTGGATCATGAGCCGGAAGAGATCAAGCATCGTGTGTCGATCTCGACGGCATTTCATTCCCTGTCGTGGAAAAAATTTCCGATGACTTTGGTCGACACGCCGGGGTATGCGGCATTTCTCGCCGACTCGATCAACTCGATGCGCGGATTTGGCGGCGCGGTGTTCGTGCTCAATCCCGCCGTTGGCATACGTGTCGAGTCCGAGCGATTGTGGGAGAAAGCCAATGAAAACCGTGTGAGCCGCTTACTTTTCGTCAGCAAGATGGATCATGAACAAGCCGACGTCGAAGGGCGCATTACGCCGATGTTGGAAGCCTTGGAATGTAAAGGGGTCTACCTGCAAATGCCGCTCGGCGCGGAGATGAATTTTAAAGGCGTCGTCGATCTTATTACGATGAAGGCGTGCATCTATGAGGGCGACACGGGAAAGTTCGTCGAAGCGGAGATTCCTTCGGAATTGAAGAGTGCTGCCGACGAGTGGCGGCAAAAAATGGTCGAAGACGTTTGCGAGACCGATGATGAACTCCTTGAGAAATTTCTCGATGGGAAGGAGTTGAGCACGGAAGAGTTAAAAAAGGCCATCCGCGAAGGCACAAGGGAGCGAAAAATCTTTCCCATCCTATTTGGCTCGCCGCTGCGGCAAATCGGCGTCGCGCAGCTGCTCGACGCCGTCGCCGATTATCTGCCATCCCCGCTCGACGAAGGAGAAATAGAAGGCAGCAACCCCGCCAACGGCGAAAGCCTCAAACGCGCAGCCGATCCAAACGGGCCGTTTTCGGCGTATGTCTTTAAAACAGTGATCGATCCTTTCGCCGGCAAGCTTTCGATTATGCGGGTGATGTCGGGAAAAATCGCTCCGGATGCGACTTGCTACGTGCCCAGCCGACAGGTGAAGGAAAAAATGGGCCACATGTTTCGACTGGAGGGCAAAAAGCAAGAAGCCGTAAAAGAAGCGGTGGCGGGCGAAATCATCGCCGCCGCGAAATTCAAGGATATCGCCACGGGGGACACCCTGTGTGACGAAAAGGCGGCAATTGTCTACGAAGGCGCCGCACATTTCGCGCCGAACATTTCATTCGCGTTGGAACCGAAAAGCAAAGCGGATGAAGATAAGTTACCTCAGGGCCTGCATCGTATCATGGAAGAAGATCAGACGATCGCAATGCACCGGGATGAGGAAACGCGCGACTTTATTCTTTCCGGCATGGGGCAACAACACATCGAGATCATCGTCGAAAAATTGAAACGGAAATACGGCGCAGAGGTCATCTTGAAAGCACCAAAAGTGCCGTACAAAGAGACCATTCGTGCCAGCGCCAGCGCCCAGGGACGGCTGAAAAAACAAACCGGCGGGCGCGGCCAGTTCGGCGACACTTGGCTCAAGGTCGAGCCGCTTCCTCCGGGCAAGGGTTTCGAGTTCGTCGACCAGATTGTCGGCGGCGCGATTCCACGAAATTATATTCCCGCAGTCGAAAAGGGCGTGAGAGAGGCGATGGCAGGCGGCTATTTGGCGGGCTATCAGATGGTCGATGTGCGCGTAACTTTGTACGACGGCTCGTACCATGACGTCGATTCCTCGGATATGGCGTTCAAGATTGCCGCATCGATGGGATTCAAAAATGCCGTTGAAAAAGCCAAGCCGGTGCTGTTGGAACCGATCATGAACATGGAAATTGCGGTGCCCGACGAGTGCATGGGCGATGTGATCGGCGATCTTAATAGTCGACGCGGCAAAGTGCTGGGCATGGACACTAAAGGCCACACCCAGGTTATCAAATCGCGGGTGCCCATGTCCGAGGTCTTAAAATATGCGCCTGACCTGCGTTCCATTACCAGTGGACGAGGTGAGTTTCATATGGAGTTTTCCCATTACGAGGAGTTGCCCGCACACCTGGCGGAAAAAGTGATCAAAGAAGCCAAGGCGAGCAAGGCGGCAGAGCATAACGGCGAACACAAAGCCTGAGGCGGTTCCATGGAACAGTCCTTCGACCAATTCAACGCGAGTTTGCTCTATTGCAACAAATGCGGACGCGCGATGCCGGTACGGCAACGGCTCTTGCTGGTGCTGCCGGACGGTGAGCTGTACGACTACACATGCCAGGGATGTAACAGCTCGATCGGATCAAAGACCGAGAAGGCGGGGCTCAATCCTGTCAGCGGCCGTCCGAGATCTGGATCAGGAGGGTTCTAGCGATGGCAGTGATCGATTCGGATGCCCATGTGTTAGAAACAGAGCGCACGTGGGACTACATGTTGGAATCGGAACGGAACTTCAGACCGTGCGTTGTGCCGACGCCGAACGATCCGTCTTCGGGCGGCGAATCGTGGTTGGTCGACGGCACGTATATCGGCAAGGCGCGCAATGTCGGTCACGACACGGCTCGGGAGGCGCGCGAGATGGCGGACATCCAAGCGCGCCTCAAGCACATGGATGAGCTGGACGTCGATGCCCAAGTCCTTTACCCAACGATCTTCCTGCGCCCCTTCACCCGCCGTCCGGAGGTCGAGCTAGCGGTGACCCGAAGTTACAATCGTTGGTTGATCGATATCTGGAAGAAAGCGCCTGACCGGCTGCGCTGGGTGGCGGTATTGCCGCTACTTTCGATGGGCGAGGCGATCGAAGAAGCGCGCTTCGCCAAAAAGAATGGCGCCTGCGGCATCTTCATGCGCGGCCTGGAAGGCGACAAGCATATCAGCGACGCCCATTTCTTTCCGATCTACGAGGAAGCCGGCAGGCTCGATCTGCCGATCTGCGTTCATTCCGCCACCGGCAGCTTCGCGGTGCATGATTATTTCCTCAACGAATGCGGCTTTAACAAATTCAAGCTCGCGGTTGTCGGATCTTTCCACTCGCTGATCTTCAACCGGATTCCGGAGAAATTTCCCAACACCAAATGGGCGTTCATAGAAGTGAGCTCGCAATGGGTGCCCTATGCGGTTCACGACTTCGCAAGGCGCTTCGAGCGCAATGGCATCAAGGTCGACAAGAGCGAGGTGCTGCGCAAAAACAAGATATGGGTCACCTGTCAGACCGATGACGATCTGCCTTATGTGCTCAGATATGCTGGCGACGACATGCTCGTGATTGGCACCGACTACGGCCATAACGATACGTCCTCCGAGATCCTCGCGTTGCGTAAGCTCAAAGAAGATGGCGCGGTCCCGGCACATGTGGTCAAGAAAATTCTCGACGACAACGCGCGCGCCCTATATGGCCTATGACATATAAACCTGATTGGTTGTGACTCGGATATGGTCATCGATTTTCAAGCGCACGTATTTCCGCAATCCTACCTCGCCGAAATGAAACGGCTCGATGGGGCGGTCATTCTCGAAGAGCCTGATCCGCATAGCGGCATGTCGTACTTTTACGATAAGACGCTCAAGTGCCGC
>DASXSW010000554.1:0-5572 GCA_036505755.1 Binatia bacterium
CCGTGTTGTTGACGCCGTATGGCACGCGGAACTTTATATCGAGGACGCGTACTTCCAGCGTATCTCCAGGCTCTGCTCCTTCGAGGTAAATCGGACCGGTGAGAATATGGACGCTGGCGCCTCGGGGCCGTTTCACTTCGGCAAAAACAGTCTTAGCGTCGGCTAGCACTTCGTTGGACGGTATTCCATACGCGCCAAAAAACTTTTCCGGATCCTTATTCGTCGTCAGACCCTGATGCGACAACGCCTCGATCTCAACGACCTGCCCCGACTTGACGGTCAACGCAGGCGGCAGATTGGCAGCGATATAACCCCACAAAACCGTTTCCGGCGTAGAACATAAGATGGCGTCCGGCTGAACGAACAATTCGGCCAAATGAGCTCGCACGCTTTGATTCTCGCTCATGACATTTCCGTTCCGCTCATGACCCTGTCCAATGAAATGACAAGCCGTCAACGTGCGTTAGCCGACCTATAGCCACGCCCAATCAAAAACACCGAGAGACAGAGTTAAACTCAAAAATCGCCGCCTATTTCAATTGCTAAAATTCCTAGAAATTTCTTCAGTCGCGGATCGCCAGGGCGCCGCCGTCCACCGGCAGATCAATCGCGTAAATAAAATCGGACTCATCACAGGCGAGGAAGACCGCGGCCTTGGCGATGTCCATCGGCACACCGCGGCGCCCAGCAAGATTTTTAACGAAGCGGTTTTCCGGTACATCTTGCTGTCCCACAGGTGAGCCGATGCGGTTCGGCGAAATCGAATTGACGCGAATACCTTCTGGCGCAAGTTGTACGGCGATTGAGCGAGTTAAATTGAGCACTCCGGCCTTGGCCGTCGTGTACGCCGTCGCCTCCTTGCGCCCCCAATGTCCGGAAGTGGAAGCGATGTTGATAATCCTGCCTCTGCGTTTTTGATCTATCATGATCTGGGCGGCGGCGCGGGTGCAGTACCAAACGCTGCGCAGACAAACATCCATCGTCCGATTCCACTCTTCTTCGGTGATATCGAAAATCGTCTTATGGTCCGTCCACGCGGCGTTGTTGACCAGGATGTCGACTCCGCCGAATTGTTTCACGACGGTTTGTACCATGCTGTCGACGGAGGATGCCGACGAGACGTCACAAACAACAGCAATGGCACTGCCAGCATGCTTGGCATTGATCTCGCCCGCGACGCGGCTGCTTCTTCCCTGATCCAAGTCGACGACAGCGACCTTCGCGCCTTCTTGAACATATAGTTTGCAGATATCTTCGCCGATGTTACGACCTGCGCCAGTGACCACCGCTATTTGATCTTTAAGTCTCATGAATGCCTCCAACATTAACTGTTTTCCCGGTCCATAGCAGAAGCCCGGACAAAGATCCAGCTGTGCCGGCATAGATGAAAATTTTGTAAATCAAACCGGTATACGGGCTACCAAAAAGATCTGAGATTCGGGACGCGCGCCTATTGGACCCGAACAGAATGAACCGTTTGAGCGACTTGAATGGGCGGTTCAGTTGGTTGACGCGAGGCGATCGAGCCGACGAGCCTGTGCGAAAACGCTGTTTATGGTTCCTTTCGATGGAGTCTATCCTGAGCGTGGTCGGGGCTCGGTGAGTCTGTTTCACCAGCGGGTTAGAGACTGACTTTTTCCGAGTACAGATCCTTGAGAAATTTGCTGGCTTTTAACTCGTCGAAGAATCGCGGCTCGACGATATCCGCCGGCTTCAGTGTTTTCGTGCGCTGGTCCACCGCCGCGCCGACATCGACGAGTGCCTGAATGGCTTCGTTATTCAACTCCGGGAGCGGGCGAAGCTGCGCCGAAAAAGCGTCGTACATGGCGTCCACGCCCACGCCCTGATTGCCGGGAAAGTATTTTTTGAGAATCGCCAGGCTTTCGCTCCGTTTAGAAACGAAATATTGAATCGCGGCGGCGTAACCTCTCATAAAACGGCGCACCGTTTCTTCTTCCCTTTTGATGAACCCCCGCGTGGTGATCAACAAATCAGTCACCACTGGCACCGACTTCATTTCTAGAATTTTGATTCCGAGCTTCTGCGCTTCGGTGGCAACGTCTTGACTCAATGGCGCGCCTTGAACGAGATCCTTCGACAACGCCATCGCGCGAGCCGGAGCTAGGCCGGCAGCAACCATCTCGACATCTTTGGTCGGATCTAAACCGGCGCGCCGGAGCATGACGCGGGCGATCAAATCCGATCTCGCACCGAGCGCGGACACGCCGACTTTCTTTCCTTTCAACTCCCTTAATGCGCCGATTGCGGAACCCACGCCCATACCGTATTGATCGAAGCTGACATGGGAACCGATCACGGTGATGTCGGCACCGCTCGCCACGGGTTGAAGCACCCCCAGCGGGTTGCCGAAACCGATCAGCAGATCGACACCGATCAACGATTGAACGCCGGCGGAAAGCGTGTCGCGGATCGGCAGCTCTTCGATCTCCAGTCCTTGCTTTTTGAAAAGTCCAGAGTCTACCCCGACGTAGGCGACAGCGGTGCCGATTTCCCAACCCGCATAGGCCAAGCGCAACTTCTTTGAGTTCTCCGCGGCGGCGCTTATACCGGATGTGAGCACCATGACCGCGAACGTAAGCAGCAGAATCAAATCTCTGCGGCGAAACAGCGAGTGTGAATAGAGCATAATTTATCATAGCTCACATTGTGGCACCCGCCAAGTGCTGAGCAAATTTCGATCCGACGGGTAGGTTGCCGCTGGAGATCCGAGTTGTTATGGTCGGACGATCGTTGATTTTCATATTCAAGTTTTGCGACGATTCGTTGAAAATGGACAGCTGCGGGGAGTCCTTATGAAGTTTCTTCACACGATGTTTCGAGTCAATGATGACATCAGTGACCTGATGTGGAGCGTGCGCGTGATGTTCTTTTTGCTTACTTGCGCTGACGAAACTGGGCGAACTTACATGGAAACTTTCCTGCCGCTTTAATCGCGCCCATTGATTCTTTCCGTCAACTTCAACGAACGCTATCTTCAGCTGACGCGCCCGATTGTCGCCAGTAGAAATGCTGACGCATTTTCGCGGCGCACGATAAGTAAACGGGGGATTTGGTTTTGATGGCGCATCAAAGTAAGCGTGGCGGCAACCAAAGGCGACGCCGAATCTGGATAGCCGTCATGATCTTGCTATTGCTTTTCGCGGTGGCGGCCGCCTGGAAGTGGACCCCGCTTGCAGATTTGATTAACATCCACAGACTTTCGGTTTGGGCGGCTTCGCTGCGCCAAAGCCCGGCGCGCCACTTTTATATCCTTAGCGCCTACCTAATCGGCAGCGTCTTACTTGTGCCGATTACGGTATTAATTCTGGTTACCGCAATCGTATTTGGACCAATCCTGGGATCGCTCTATTCGTTAGCCGGCTGCCTGGCCGGAGCCGCGGTTACTTATACAATCGGCTTTTTTCTCGGGCAGGATTTTGTTCGAAAGATTGCCGGCGCGAAGTGGCAACGAATGGAACGTAAGATCGGTCAATCTGGGATCGTCGCTGTGGCAACTTTACGCTTATTGCCAGTCGCCCCGTTTACCGTCGTCAACATCGTCGCAGGGGCCTTCAAAGTCCCATTACGAGACTACTTTTGGGGATCGTTGCTTGGACTTACGCCGGGTATTCTTGTAACTAATCTATTCGCTCATCAGCTCCAAAACGCCGCCCGTGATCCCGGCATCGGTACATTCCTTGTTTTGGCGGCATTGGTCGCTATCACGATAATCGGGACCGCTTGGTTAAAACGCCGATTTGACGGCCGTATGATATAGTCGTGCGCGCGCCACCGGGCGCGGCCGCCTAAACGTTAGGATTTCGCTCGTGAAGGTTAGAGTCTGTTGGCTAATCTTGCTGCTGCTCATTGGTTGCGCGAAGGTGCGTGCGATTACCGATGTGCCCGAGATAACAATTGGAGATACTACCTTTTTCCCCACGCTTGAAGCGCTTACCGACGCGCCCATCGTTGGTGGTAATAAAATTGACGTGCTCCACAACGGCGATGCGATTTTTCCAGCGATGCTGCGGGAGATAAAAAACGCCAAATCGAGTATCACCTTCGCTCAATATCTCTTTAAAGGCGGCTCGCTCGCTCGTGAATTTGCGCTGAGCTTTGCTCAGCGGTGCCAAGCGGGAATCAAGGTTTATATCCTGCTAGATAGTCATGGAAGCAGTGAAGCTCCCGAAGAAATACCGGCAATGATGCGCAAGGCCGGCTGCCAACTCCAATATTTCCGTCGCATCCGGGCACCGCAAGTCGTCCTCCCATGGAAATTGGTGCAATATAACTATCGAAATCATCGACGCATCCTTGTCATTGACGGACGAATTGGTTTCACCGGCGGATATGGCATAAGTGACGCTTGGATGGGAGACGGTCGAACTCCGGATCACTGGCGCGACACCAATGTGCGAGTTGAAGGTCCGGCGGTAAGATTTCTGCAAGCGGCTTTCACTGAAAGCTGGCTGGAAACCACCGGCAATCTCCTCGGCGGCGATGAATTGTTTCCTCGCCTCGAACCACAGGGCAAGATACCGCTTCAATTCGTTAAAAGCTCACCGGTCGGAGGAAGCTTTCAAAATTACCTTCTTTATTTGCTGTCAATTACGTCAGCAAAAAAATCGATTCTTATAACCAATTCCTATTTTATTCCGGACGATCGGATGATCGAAGCTCTCTTAGAGGCCACGGCCAGAGGAGTTCGCGTCATCGTTCTTGTTCCCGGCAAGATCGATTTCAAAATAACCTATCGAGCCAGCCGGAGGCATTATGGTGAAATGCTTCTCGGCGGAGTCGAGATTTTCGAATATTCCCCAGCCCTC
Source organism: Binatia bacterium (assembly GCA_036505755.1). Lineage (GTDB taxonomy): Bacteria > Desulfobacterota > Binatia > UBA9968 > UBA9968 > DP-20. The sequence goes on from DASXSW010000554.1 coordinate 4,827, forward strand.
TTGCATTCCAAAACAATGGTGGTGGACGGCGTATGGGCGACTATCGGTAGCACCAATTTTGATAATCGATCGTTTGCCTTAAATGAGGAGCTGAATTTGGCTCTTTATGACAAAAGTGTCGCTCAGGGTCTCGAAGAGAGATTCGCCGAAGACCTCAAGCATTCGCGAAGAATAACCTATGAGGAGTGGGCCGCTCGCGGCATCAAAGAAAAGCTTTTTGAATTGTTCGCGTTTCCAGTAGAAGAGCAATTATGACCCAACCGGCCCAAACGTAATGTTTTTCCATCCCGAGCCGAGGGGGGAACAGCATCGTTTAGATTGTCTTGGTTGAGCCGAGACTCGCAAGTCCCGACAAAGAATCGATCGCTCGGTCCTGCCGCGTTGTCTCCCTATGCCGGCCTAAACCCGCTCCAGCGCAGTAGAAATCCACCTGGAGTTGGGAATTTGATAATTTGCAACAGTGGCTAATTTCATTTAGGATGACTTCACCTTCACAGTATTTCCAGATCCGTCATTAGCTTGGGAGGATCGCTTAGATGGCAACGATGATTACCAATGAATGCATCAATTGCGGCGCGTGCGAGCCGGAGTGCCCGAACAACGCGATCTCGCAGGGCGATCCCGTTTATGTCATCGACCCAAAATTATGCACGGAATGCGTCGGTTTTCACGACTACGAAGCCTGCGCCGCGGTCTGCCCGGTGGACGTCTGCGTCACCGATCCCCACAATATCGAATCCGAAGAA
>DASXSW010000555.1:0-5205 GCA_036505755.1 Binatia bacterium
CTTGGGCTGTCTCGGCACCTATGATTTTGACAAAGGACAGCATGTTGGCCTGTTGATGGAAAAGTGGGAAGTGAAGGATCCGAAGACTTGGCTTTTCCATTTGCGCAAGGACAATCGATTTCATGACGGCTCGCCGGTCACGGCGGAGGATGTCGTTCACTCGCTCAAGCGCACGCGCAGCGATCCTTTCACCAAGCAATTCCAAAACGTTTCGCCTGTCGCCGGTGAAGCGGTCGTCGACAAGTACACGGTAAGAATCATCACGAAGGAGCCGACGGCGCCGCTGCTCGAATATCTATTCGATCGGATTATCGTTACCAGCAAGGCGATCTATGACAAGTACGGAGCGGATGTCGCTGACCGGCAGCATCCCGTCGGCGCAGGGCCGTACAAATTTCGCGAATTGATTCCCGGCCAACGCTTGGTCATCGGCAAGGATAAAACCCATCCAATGTGGAAGCAGTATCCACAGGCGCCGGATGAGATCGTCTTCCGCCTGATGCGGGAACCGGAACAGCGGATAACGGCGCTATTAAATAATGAAATTCAGATCGCCCAATTCGTACCGCCACACATGCGTGAGCGTGTTGAAAGAAGCGCCAATCACAAGATCGTGAAGTTCCACACCGCTGAGATTATGTTTCTCGCGATGATGCCCAAAGTGAAACCTTGGGATAATAAGTTCGTCCGCCAAGCGGTGGGCTACGCCATCGATCGCGACACGATTATCAAGACGATTCTGCGCGGCGAAGCGTCTCGGCTCGATGGGCCGATCGGCGAGGGGCAGTATGGCTACGATCCCAATTTGCAGCCCAAGTACACGTACAACCCTGAGAGAGCCCGCGAGTTGCTCAGACAGGGCGGGTATCCCAACGGAGTTGATGTCGAGCTGTCCACGCCCGTGGGCCGTTACACCTTGGACAAACAGATCACTGAAGCGATGGTGCCGATGCTCACTGCGGCTGGGATTCGCACTAAACTGCTGACGCCGGAATGGGCGACTCTTTGGGCCAACGTGCAGACAGGCAAAGTCCCTTTTTACTACATGGGTCGAGGCGGCGTTGTTGATCCGAGCGCGGCGTTGTCGCAATATTTCGAGACCGGCGGCTCGCCTCGCATCGGCTACTCTAATGCGAAGCTGGACGAGTTATTATCATCCGAGCGGCAGGCTTTCGATCCTGCGAAGCGCAAAAAGCTGCTTTCGCAAGCGATGAGCCTTGTCACTGAGGAAGCGCCAGCGCAATTCATGTGGCGCCATCAACTGCTCTTTGGCATGGCCAAGAACATCGATTACCGACCGCTGCCGAGCGAACGAATCTACGGATGGAATATCAAAGTGCGGTAGATAACACCAAATTGGAGTATTGGAGTAATGGAATAATGGAGTATTGGGTCTTGACCATCACTCCAACACTCCAGTACTCCATCGCTCCGATCAGTCCTCGCCCCGTCGCCTTCCCGTAAGAATCAGACTATAATTCGACAAACTTGGAGTTTTTTTCACGAGCGTCCAATTAACAAAGGAGCATAGTTAATGGCGAAGCAGAGAGTCGGTTACGCGCTAGGCTATGGCAAATTCACCAACGTTAGAGAGATGGCCGAGGTGATGAAGCAGGCGGAGGAGCGCGGCTTCGAAATGGCCTTTTTCTCCGAGACGATCGAATTGATGCGTGACTCGGTGAGCTCGCTCGCCGCCATCGGGCTCGCGACAAAGAACATGAAGCTCGGCACCACGCAGATCGTACGTTTGCGCGGTCCGGTGGTGATGGCGCAGGCGGCGGCGACGCTGGACGAACTCACCGGCGGCCGCATGACCGTGGCGCCGGGCGCCTGCACAAAAAGCCATGCGCGCGTGCACGCGCTGCCGCAGGACGTCGGCGCGACGCCGACCGAGGTGCTGCGCGAATATATCGACTCGATGCGTTTGCTGTTCACCGGTGAGAAGGTCTCCTACCACGGTAAGTTCGTTAACTTCGACAACGTCGGCCTCGGCTGGAAGCCGATTCGCAACAAGATTCCGTTCTACGTTCCGGCTACGGCGACCATCGGTTTGAAGCTGGCGGGCGCGGTCGGCGATGGCGTGGTGCTGAACGCGGTCTGCTCGCCAGAATATACCGTCAATGCGCTCAGGATCATCAAAGAGTCGGCGCAACAGGCGGGACGCGATATTTCCAACTTCGAAGTGGCGCAGATTATCAATTGCTCGATTGAAGACGATCACAAGAAAGCGCTCGACGCCGTGCGTTGGGAAGTCGCGACCAAGCTCGATCCGGTGCAGATTTCTTTCATCGCCGCGCCGAAGATGCGCGTCGGCGAGCCGTATATTCGTAAAGAAGACATTCCGCTTTTTGAAAAGGCTCATGCTCAAGGCGGCATGGAAGGCTTGATCAAAGCGATTCCCGATTCCTACGTCGAAGGCATGACCGCCAGCGGCACGCCGGACGAAGTCAAGAAGCGCGTGCAACAATACCGCGACGCGGGTGTAAAGATTCCGCTATTGCGTCCAGCGGCGGCACATCAAACTCAAAGGTTGCTGGATCTATTTGCCCAATAACCGTTCACGCTTCCAGGTTCAAAAGCTCAAAGTTTTTTGCGGAAATCGGCCAAGGATCTCAGAGGCCTTGAACCTGGAACTTTGAACATGGAACATTGAACCGACTTTCTATGTATCGCGTCGGCATCGATATCGGCGGGACGTTTACCGACATGCTCCTGGTCGGTGAAGACGGCGGCGCTGTGATTGGCAAGACTCTCACCACTCCAGGGGATCCAAGTCTGGCTGTGGAGAACGCGTTGCGTCCAGCCTTGGATAACGGTGCGGTCAAAGCCGGCGAGCGCGGTACGCTAATCCACGGAACGACCCTGGTCACCAACGCGTTGATCGAACGCAAGGGCGCACTGACGGCATTGCTCACGACAGCGGGTTTTCGCGATGCGATCGAGATTGCCCGGGAGCATCGCTACGAGCTTTATGATTTGAATCTCGATCTGCCGAAGCCCCTAGTACCGCGCCATCTGCGCTTCGATGTGCCGGAGCGCGTGGCTGCCGATGGCAGCGTGCTTCAAGCTCTCGATGAAAGGTTTATTCGCCGTTTGGTTGGAGAGCTGCGCGACAAAGACATCAAAGCGATCGGCATCTGTTACCTCAACAGCTTTCGCAATCCGTCACATGAAAAACGCACGGCGGAAATCATCGCCGAAGTCGCGCCAGAGATGCGCGTGTCGCTAAGCTCCGAAGTCGTCGCCGAGATTCGCGAATTCCAGCGCACGAGCACGACGCTGGTCAATGTTTACGTCCAGGAAAGAGTTTCGAACTATCTTGCCCAGCTGCAAAGCCGGTTGGATCAGATCGGTTTCAACGGCAGCTTCTTCGTTATGCTTTCCAGCGGTGGCATTGCCACGAGTGAAACTTCGTCACGTTTTCCAGTTCGCATGCTCGAATCGGGACCTGCTGCGGGCGCCTTGGCCGCGGCGCAGGCGGGTATTCTCGCCGGTCATCGCGATCTGTTGTCGTTCGACATGGGCGGAACCACCGCCAAGCTTTGCGTCATCGAAGATGGCCAGCCGCTCAAGACCCATGAGTTCGAAGTCGACCGCGTTTACCGTTTCCGCAAAGGCAGCGGCTTGCCTGTGCGAATTCCGGTCATCGATATGATCGAGATCGGCGCCGGCGGCGGCAGCATCGCGCGCGTCGATTCTCTGGGCCTACTCAAAGTCGGACCGGAAAGTTCCGGCGCCGTCCCGGGGCCGGTGTGCTATCGCCAGGGCGGCACGGATCCAACGGTGACGGACGCTGATCTTGTGCTCGGTTATCTCGATCCCAACTATTTTCTCGGCGGCAAGATGCAGCTGGATTTGGCGGGCGCGCGAGACGCGTTGGGCCGATTGGGAGCAAGTTTGAACATGACCGCCGAACAAGCTGCCTGGGGGATTCATCAGATCGTCAACGAAAACATGGCCAACGCAGCGCGCGCCCACTTGGGCGAGCGCGGCAAAGATCCGCGCCGTATGCCGGTTTACGCCTTCGGCGGCGCCGGCCCCGTGCATGGTTATCGCGTCGCGGAGATTTTGCGATTGCCGGCGTTGATCTCGCCCTTTGGTGCTGGAGTCGGTTCAACTTTTGGTTTGCTTGCAGCGCCGTTGGCGTTCGATTTCGTCCGCAGCGCTTACAGTCGGTTGGATCAGCTCGACTGGCAATTTGCCAATGGTTTACTCGATGAAATGGCGGAAGAGGGAAGAAGGATACTGGTGAATTCGGGCCTGGCGGCGAATGCCATCACCTACCAACGGACTGCCGATATGCGCTATGTTGGTCAAGGTCATGAAGTTTCCGTCACCTTGCCCGACGGCGCTCTACGTCCTGAGCATTTGGCGCCAATTGCTACGGCGTTCGAAGAGACGTATCGAGCCCTGTACGGGCGAAAGGGACCCGATGTAGCCTTGGAAGTAATCAACTGGCGTGTGGTGGCAAGTGGTCCTCGGCCGGAAATGAATTTCAGGTTGTCGCGCGAGACGCCGCATCATACCGAAACACGCAAGGGTTCGCGCTTGGCCTATTTCCCCGAACACGGGCGTTACGTCGATACTGTTGTCTACAACCGATACGCTCTCACGCCGGGAATGACATTTGACGGCCCGGCGATCGTCGAAGAAAGGGAGTCGACTTTAATCGTTGGCGTGGGCGGTCGCGCGCGGGTGGATGAAAGACTCAATGTCATCGTGGAGTTGACGCATGGAAACTAAGACCATCGATCCGGTGACGCTGGAAGTGATTTGGAATCGCTTCCTCTCGGTCGCCAATGAGCAACAGGACGCGCTCATTCGTACGGCTTTCAGCACGATCGTCCGCGAAAGCCAAGACCTGGCGTGCGGCATGTTTGATACGAAGGGCCGAATGATCGCTCAGTCGCTCAGTGGCACGCCTGGCCATATCAATGCCATGGCGACTTCGATGAAGCACTTTCTCGCGGCGTTTCCACCTAACAAGTTGGCGCCGGGCGACGTGTTGATCACCAACGATCCGTGGCAGACGGCGGGCCAGATCAACGACATCACGATCACCACGCCGATTTTTCGCAACGGCAAAATGGTTGCATTGTTCGCCAACACTTGCCACAGCGCCGATATCGGCGGCCGAATCCTCTCCGCCGAGGCGCGCGAGGTTTTCGAAGAAGGGCTGCGCATCCCGATCATGAAGCTCTTCGA
>DASXSW010000556.1:0-4423 GCA_036505755.1 Binatia bacterium
AAGGAAACATCCAATCGGAGGGCTCGAGCGCCAAAGCGCTAGCGATCTGGGCGGCCTCTTGGCCGAGAATAGAGGCATAAGTGCCGAGCCGTCCTTCACGCTGCAGTTTGTAAGCTTTTTCGTCAAAGACGCGCGCGAGAACCATCCATTCGTAAAGGCTGCGGACTTGCGCGTCAGAGAGGGGCGGCCGCAGTTTTTCGTCACAAACTCCGTGCTCGTCTAAAACCTGCAACCATTCAACGCTGAAGTCCTTGATGGTTTTTCTAGGCATGGTGTTCCAGTCCCGGGTTCACGTCATTGCCCAACGAAATCCATCCAGTGGTGATTTTACCACCCGACGCGTTGTTTGTGAACTATATTCCGGCACATTTTTTTCTGCTACAATTATCTGGAGTCATTTGATCGTTGCCAAGACAGGGACTCAACGTGGAAGCTTTGCGAAGCCGAGAGTCGCCCATTGCCCCGTTTCACAAGCAGTCCAAACTGAGCGGTCTCCTGACGTTTTCCCTCAGGCAGCCGCCGCATTATCATTCGCGGGCAAGTCAAAGACCTTGCCTTAGCGATTGCTCCCGAGTTGCGAAGCCGATTTACGCGCTACCGCACTCTTGTCACCGCGACTCGCGGAGGTCATCATGAAGCATTCTGTTATCGTTAGCGCCGCACGCACGCCTATTGGAAGCTTGCAAGGAAAGCTTCACGACCTCTCAGCTACGCAACTGGGCAGCATCGTCGTCCGAGAAGCGTTGGAAAGAGCTCGCGTGAAAGGCGAGCAGGTCGATGAGGTTATTATGGGGAACGTCCTGTCGGCAGGTTTAGGCCAAGCGCCCGCCCGCCAAGCCGCGCTCGGCGCCGGGCTCCCCCGGAGGGTACCCTGCACGACCATCAATAAAGTGTGCGGCTCGGGACTAAAGTCTGTCATGTATGCCACCCAGGCGATCATGGTGGGTGACGCCGAAATTGTCGTCGCCGGTGGAATGGAGAGTATGAGTAACGCCCCGTATCTCTTGATGAAGGCTCGCAGCGGTTATCGTCTAGGCTCGGGAGAACTCGTCGATAGTATGATCCATGACGGTCTCTGGGACGCTTATAATCACTTTCACATGGGAGCAGCGGGCGAGATCTGCGCACGAGAGCTCAAGATCACCCGGGAAGAGCAAGACGAATTCGCAGTGACGAGTTATCAACGAGCACAAAAGGCGCAGGCTCAGGGGGCTTTCACGCGAGAGCTGGTACCCGTGCGCGTGCCGAAGGACTCGGCGGAGGGCGTATGGATATCAGAAGACGAGGAGCCAAGCCGCGTAGATTTCGCCAAACTCTGTCAGTTAAAACCATCCTTCGAATCAAACGGCACGATCACTGCGGGCAACGCCTCTTCGATTAGCGATGGCGCGGCAGCCGTCGTCGTTATGTCGGAAAACAAAGCGGGTATGCTGGGGCTCAAGCCGATGGCAAAAATCATCGGCTACACGAGCTACGCCACCGATCCTGCATGGTTTACCACCGCTCATGCCAAAGCGATCGCCGCCTTGCTTGAACGAACGGGTCGAAGCGTTGCATCGGTGGACTTGTTCGAAATCAATGAAGCTTTTGCCGTGTGTTCGATCGCGGTCAATCGAGAACTCGGCTTGGATCCCGCTAAGGTCAACGTCAGAGGCGGCGCCGTTGCCTTGGGCCATCCCATCGGCGCGAGTGGGACGAGGATTCTCACAACCCTGCTTCACGCGCTTGAGGATCTACATCTGAAGTGCGGTGTCGCGAGCCTATGCATCGGCGGCGGAGAGGCAGTAGCGATGATGGTGGAGCGGGAAAAATAAGTTTCTAATTTGGGTTTCGAGTTTAAGGGTCCTTCGCAACTCGAAACCAATAACACGAAACCGGGAACTACCCTATGGATTTCGGGCTGACTGAAGAACAGTGCATGGTCCAGGAAATGACCCGGGCGTTCGCCGAGAAAGAGCTGGCGCCCGTTGCGTCCCGATTGGATCGCGATGGCGCGTATCCGCATGAACAGTTAAAGAAGCTGGGCGAAATGGGACTCATGGGCGTATTCGTGCCCGAGGAGTTCGGCGGTGCCGGCATGGACTTTCTCTCCTACGTTACGGCGCTCGAAGAGGTATCCAAAGCCTGGGCATCATTGGGAACGATCCTGAGCGTCAACAACTCGTTGGTGTGCGGCCCCATCTTTCGCTTTGGCAGCGATGCGCAAAAAAAACGCTACCTACCTTTGGTCGCGCGCGGCGAATGGCTGGGTTGCTATGCGCTGACCGAAGCCGGTGCCGGTTCCGACGCGGGATCGATCCGAACGCGGGCCGTGCGTATCAACGGCGGTTACGTGCTCAACGGCAGCAAGGTCTTCACGACCAACGGAAGCCAAGCGAACCTCGCGATTGTCTATGCTGTGACCGATGCGACCCAAGGCAAGCAAGGTATCTCAGCCTTCCTGGTTGAACGCGGCACACCCGGATTCGTCGTCGGTAAGATTGAGGATAAACTGGGGCTCCGTTCGTCGCAGACCGCGGCCCTATCGTTCGAAGACTGCCGCGTTCCGCTGGAAAATCTTCTAGGGCGGGAGGGCGAGGGCTTTAGGATCGCTCTTGAAACGCTCGACGGCGGACGCATCGGCATTGCCACCCAGGCGGTCGGCATCGCCCAAGCCTGTATTGAAGAATCACTTTCCTATAGCAAGGAGCGCCAGCAATTCGGTCGTCCCATCGCCGATTTTCAAGCGATCCAGTGGATGTTGGCTGACATGGCGACGGAGATCGATGCGGCTCGGCTGCTTACGTATAGGGCGGCATGGTTACACGAGCAGGGTCGCGAGGTGACGCGTGCAGCAGCGATGGCGAAATTGTTCGCTTCAGAAGCGTGTAACCGCGCCGCCTACAAAGCGCTGCAGATCTTCGGCGGCTACGGTTATATCAAAGACTTCGCCGTCGAGCGTTTGTTTCGCGATGCTCGTGTCACCACGCTTTACGAAGGCACGTCGGAAATCCAGCGGCTGATCATTGCCCGCCACCTGCTGCGCGACGGAGAGCGTTGGGATGACGCTTAGAAAAAAGGCTTTCAAGAATCTTTCTGGCATTGAAATCCATGGTGCCTACGCACCCGCAGCCATCAGCGATTTCGATTACGCTCGCGATCTCGGCGAACCCGGCGAATTTCCATTCACTCGAGGCGTCTACCCGACCATGTACCGCGGCAGGCTTTGGACCATGCGGCAGTTCGCGGGTTTTGCCAGTGCGCGCGAGACCAACCGGAGATACCGCTATCTCCTGAGCCATGGGAACACCGGCCTCTCGGTGGCATTCGACATGCCAACTCTGATGGGCTACGACTCCGATCATCCGCGTTCTAAGGGGGAGGTGGGCAGGTGTGGAGTGGCGATCGACTCTGTCTCCGACATGGAAATCCTGTTTCGCGACATTCCGTTGGATCAAGTAAGCGTCTCGATGACGATCAACGGTCCAGCCATCGTTCTTTTCGCTATGTACTTGATCGTTGCCGAGCGGCAGGGAGTTGATTTCAAGCGGCTGCGCGGCACACTGCAAAATGACATCTTGAAAGAATACCTGGCTCAGAAGGAATGGATTTGCCCGCCCGCACCCTCGCTTAAGATCATCAACGACACCATCCGATTCTGCGTTGAATCGGTGCCGCTCTATCATCCGATCAGCATCAGCGGCTACCATATTCGCGAGGCCGGCTCGACGGCAGTTCAGGAACTCGCGTTTACCCTTTATGACGGTCTTACCTATGTCCAATCAGCGCTCGAATCCGGCTTGACGGTCGACGATTTCGCGCCGCGGTTGTCTTTCTTTTTTAACGCGCACAACGACTTCTTCGAGGAAATCGCCAAGTATCGAGCGGCGCGCAGGCTGTGGGCGCAAGAGATGCGGCGGCGATTTCGTCCGGCGCATCCTGGCTCGCTGGCGCTCCGGTTTCATGCGCAGACGGCGGGATGCAGCCTGACTGCGCAGCAGCCTTACAACAATGTGGTTCGCGTGTCGCTGCAAGCGTTAGCCGCGGTGCTCGGCGGAGCGCAGTCGCTGCATACGAATTCCCTCGACGAGACGTTGGCGTTGCCGACCGAAGAGGCGGTCAAGATAGCGCTTAGAACGCAGCAGATCATTGCTCATGAGTCCGGCGTCGCGGACGCGATCGATCCAGTCGGAGGCTCCTACTATATAGAATGGCTGACCAATCGCCTTGAAGCTGAGGCGAAGAGCTATTTCGACAAACTCGACGAAATGGGCGGGATGGTGCGTGCCATCGAGCTTGGTTTCCCCCAGGGGGAGATTCATCGCGCCGCACTGGCTTATCAAAAAGAAATTGAGTCGGGAGAGCGAATAATCGTTGGCGTAAACGCTTTCACCGAGCCCAAAGAGCCGCCGATCAAAATGCTCAAGATCAAGCACGCCGTAGA
>DASXSW010000557.1:0-2530 GCA_036505755.1 Binatia bacterium
CATGATGTCCGGCATGATGAAAGACTTCTTCGATCGCTCCTACTACCCGGTCTTGGACAAAATCGTCGGCCGTCCCTACGCGACCCTGATCTGCGCCGGCAGCGACGGCGAAAACGCCGCCAGGCAAATCCAAAAAATCGCAGCCGGCTGGCGGCTCAAGGCGATTGCCGAACCGATCATCGTCTGCACCCACGCGCAGACACCGGAAGAAATCCTCGCGCCCAAACAGATTGGCGAATTTGATCTAAACCGGTGTGAAGAGATCGGCGCGACGATTGCCGCAGGTTTGATGCTCGGAATTTATTGATCGGTAAGTATACGCGCTTAGTCTCGTCTCTAGTGCGTGATAGAGAATAGGCTGGGCAACGAGTCTCGGTCCAAGTCCAATCCAACAGGATAGGCGATTAAACCGGCGTTAGCTCCATGGTTTCTGACGGCGGCCAAGCCGTTGCTGGCCCTGTGTTGGCCCGATGCGGGAACTGAACTAACGCTTCACCGGTACGACAAGAAGGATTCCGCCAACGACTATCGCTCCCACACCAGCCCAAACCGGAATGTTGACCGTCTCCTTCTCCTTAACCGACAATTCGAGCGGGCCTATTTTGGCTTCGTGAGTCTCCTTGGTGTAACTGAAACTGCCATACGCCAGCGCCAGAATACCGGCTACGATCAGAATCATCGCGACGATTTTGACTGCGTCCATATCTCGTCTCCTCCTACAAAATCTAATAAGCCTCCGCGGCGACCGGCGGCATCTTTAAGAAAATCGACAATCCCCACCGCCACTTCTCGCTTCAGGTTCCTGCTACTATAGCTCCAAACCTTTATTGCGAAGAGGCGCTTGCAGTCAAGCCAATTCATCTGCCCCAAAAGCATTAAACGACGATTTCACGGTCACGCTTCACGAACACCATCACGAATTGTCGAAGTTGGTCGTGTCGCGCGGAGGCGTACACGAAGGCAGTGTTTGAGTTTAGAGTTTTGGATTGCGGCTTTTGCCGCGTTAGATTCTTCGCGGTGAGGATCCCTTCCAATTCTGAATGCTCGTTGCGCCTCGCCAATGCCGCTCTCTGTCGTCCGGGCTTTTCTTTATTTGCACACTCTGCATTGTTTGCGGTTAAACTCTCTTCTCTTCGATTTTCAGCAGCCGTTAACTGCGCGACCCACCGTTCCAGCCGAGCAGGTTCAGGAACTCGCGCCGGGTCTTAGGCCCGTAGGTGAGATAGTGCGGTTCGGGGTGCTCGCGGTAGGCGAAACGCTCGCGGGCGACGCGGTCGGCCCGAGTATGTTTCTTTACCTCGTCGGCGCTGATCGCGTAAACCCGGGCCGCGTTGATTCCGAAAATCTTGGCGCGCAGCGCCGGGGTGATCTCCGAATAGCCGTACATCGAGCGCAACTCGGGCGCGATTTGGAAAGTGCGAAACGTCTGGATCTGATCTTGAGGCGAGCCGTACCAGATCGAGTCGGTGCCCCAGAGCACGTTGTTCTCGCCGCAATATTTGACGAGCTTGCCGAGCGCATGCGCCGCGCCCGTGGGATCGCGCATGAGAAAGCGCCAGGTACTGCCGAGCTCAGCGTAAACGTTGCTGTTCGGTTTGACGCCGTTCTCGATCAGCGAGCGGATGAGGGTGTCAATGCCGTCGCTCGCGCCGCGCCCGGTGTAGCCGCGCTCGGGGACGCCGGTGACAAAACCCGAGTGATAGACGAGGAAGCTCACGTCCGGGAAGCGCTTGGCGACGACACCGATGTCGCTGCACTGGCTGTGCTCGTAGGACTGTTTGCCGAAGGGCAGTCCCTTGTGCACGCAAATTACTTTGACGCCAAGCGCACGCGCCTTTTCGATGAAGCTCGTGCCGATGTCGTCCGACAAGAAAAATCCTTTGCCGTCCACGCCCCACTGAGTGTAGGTCTTCCACGCCGACACTTTCCAGCGCTCTTTCAACTCGTCCATTGCCTCGAGATCGCCCGGCTGATTCGGGTTAACGCGGCCATGGAGCAACAGCCGATGCGTGCCTTCCATGCGGTCGACGATCCGCCGCACCGCGTCGGCCGCCTGGATCGTCAGCGGCTCGGCATCACGGCGCGAGGGCACGAACGAGAGCACCATCATGTCGGTGTCGCTGTCGAGAAACACGTCTTTGACGAATTCCTCGGGTCCGAGGCAGTTGAGATAACTGCGTGGGCCAGGCTTGCCGGCAAGGCCGCAAGCCGCTTTTGGCGACCACTTGAAAGCATCCGCGGGCGTGGTCTTCACCCACGCGCCGGTCGGGTCGACGAAGTGACCCTGCACGTCGAAGACGAACTCACCCTTGCCACCGAGCCGCACCTGGGCGAGCTGCGGCTCGAGCGCCGCTTCACTTTCGAGCTCGAAAAAACCGCCGCCCTTCCCCACCGCGGCGTTGGCCGCATTGAACGCGAGCAACGCCGTCGCCGCGCCGCAAGCCGAAACTAAAAAATCGCGGCGGTTAACGCCCAAGCGCTTCGCGTTCTCGGTCGCCGTCGCGTGCGCCAAGCGGTTGCCGGCGTGATT
>DASXSW010000558.1:0-3862 GCA_036505755.1 Binatia bacterium
TCGGCTGTCAATTCCCGGTGGATGGGAATTGGTGCGCGAATACGACACGGTCAAACTGGCTAAGGCCTCTAGAAGTCTAAAGCGGATTTGTTATACGTACGAGTTTAGTATCGGCACAGTTTTGCGGATTCCCGAAGCGGGAATGCAGCTTTGCAGTCAGGAGGTCAATATTTCCGTTGAGGCGGTTCCCACTGATCCCATGGAAGCGCTGTTCGATCGTGAAGCCTTACCGAGAAATTTGGTCGTGCGGAACTTTCGCCGAGGCGATCGGTTTAAACCCTTGGGGATGACCGGTCATAAGAAGGTGAAAGGACTCTTTATCGACAAGAAAGTACCGTTATCAGTGCGGGCGACCCTGCCGCTTTTGGCAACAGGGGATGAGATCCTTTGGATCCCCGGTTACGGCCGCAGCGACACCGCTCGATTGACCGAAAAAACCACGTCCATTCTTCACATAAAGGCAGTGCCCATCGGAGCTTAGCTGCTAATACTGTTATTGATAGAACCGGTCACGTGTGTTAAACTTTTTTCGATTCTAAATAGTTAGGGAGTATCGGTTGAGTCAATCATCGAAACATATCGCCCTTTGGTTGGTTTTGGCGCTGATTTTCCTGGTCATTTTCAGTGTGTTCAATAAGCAACACGGACGCGAGCCGGAAATCGTCTTTAGCGAGTTCATGACCTCCGTTGATCGCGGTGATGTCCAACGGGTCACGATTCAAGGTCACAATATCCAGGGAGAATACAAAAACGGCGAGCGTTTTCGCACTTTCGCGCCCAACGATCCGGAGTTGGTCAAATCATTGCGCGAGAAGAAGGTCAAGATCGCCGCCAAACCCGAAGAAGATTCGCCATGGTACATGGTGCTATTGCTCAACTGGTTCCCCATGCTTTTGTTGATCGGCGTGTGGATTTTCTTCATGCGCCAGATGCAAGTTGGCGGCGGCAAAGCGATGTCTTTCGGAAAGAGCCGGGCAAAATTGCTGACGGAGAACCAGCACCGAGTAACGTTTAGCGACGTGGCCGGGGTGGATGAAGCAAAGGACGATCTCCAGGAAATTATCGCCTTCCTGAAGGACCCAAAGAAATTTACCAAGCTCGGTGGACGAATTCCCAAAGGTTGCCTGCTGGTCGGTCCTCCCGGGACCGGGAAAACCCTTTTGGCCCGGGCGATCGCCGGCGAGGCGGGTGTCCCGTTCTTCAGTATCAGCGGTTCGGATTTCGTCGAAATGTTCGTCGGCGTCGGCGCATCTCGCGTGCGTGACCTGTTCGTGCAAGGGAAAAAGAACGCGCCTTGCATCATTTTCATCGATGAAATCGATGCCGTCGGGCGCCACCGCGGCGCCGGTCTCGGCGGTGGTCACGACGAGCGGGAACAAACGCTAAATCAGTTGCTGGTGGAAATGGACGGCTTTGAAGCAAACGAAGGCGTCATTCTGATTGCTGCCACTAACCGGCCCGATGTTTTGGATCCCGCCCTACTGCGCCCGGGCCGGTTTGACCGCCGGGTGGTAGTGCCGCGGCCGGATGTAAAGGGGCGCGAAGGAATCCTCCAGGTGCATACGCGCAAGGTTCCAGTTGCACCGGATGTCGACATCGCCGTGCTCGCCCGGGCCACGCCCGGGTTCGCGGGAGCCGATCTGGAAAACCTGGTCAACGAAGCAGCGCTCTTGGCGGCGCGCAATAACAAAGATAAGGTCGACATGCTCGACTTCGAGCTCGCCAAGGACAAAGTGATGATGGGTGCAGAGCGGCGTAGCATGATCATCAGCGACGATGAAAAGCGCAATACCGCGTTTCACGAGGCGGGTCATGCGCTGGTGGCGAAGCTCTTGCCGGGCGCCGACCCGATTCACAAGGTGACGATTATCCCGCGCGGCATGGCTCTGGGCTTGACCCAGCAGCTGCCGATTGACGAAAAACACACCTATGGGAGAGAGTATCTCCTCAATAATCTGGTTATTCTCTTCGGTGGACGCGTCGCCGAAGAACTGGTGCTCAACCACATGACGACGGGCGCAGGAAATGACATCGAAAAGGCGACCGATCTCGCCCGTCGTATGGTCTGCGAGTGGGGCATGAGCGAAAAGCTCGGTCCGATGACGTTCGGTAAAAAAGAGGAAGAGATCTTTTTAGGAAGAGATTTTACCCAAAAGGTGGATTACTCCGAGAGCACCGCCATCGAGATCGATGCCGAGGTCAGACGCATCATTCAAGAGAGCTATCACAAAGCGAAGAACCTCCTGAAGGAGAATCTCAGGCTCCTCCATAAAGTTGCCGAGTCGCTACTGGAAAAAGAGGTTCTGGACGGCTCCGAGATCGACGCGATCGTTAGAGAGTTCGGCGGGAACGGTGGAGACCCGCTTACTCCGTCGGCCGCCGCGGCTGTCGCCTAAGCTACGTCTTGCTGGAGCCTTGGCTCCTTAACTCCACGTTCCATTTCACGATCCTTCTCCCAGTCCGGTGTCTCTGGTTCCCGGCTCGGGAGAGGTGCCCCGCGATTTTGAGACCACCAATCGGGCAGTAGAATCTCGTAATACTCATTGTAATGGGTTGTTGATGCCTGATCAGAAACCGCAGGATTTGACCGCAGCCTTGAATCGTCTCGCGCCGCTATCGCCGGTTGCGTCGGCGGAGCGTGGCTATCTGCTCACGCGTCACGGCAAGCTCGATTTCGCGCGCCGCACCTTAATCATGGGTATCGTCAATGTGACGCCCGATTCATTCTTCGACGGCGGTCGGCGACTCGATCCGACCAAGGCAGTCGCCGCTGGCGCCGCGATGGCGGCGAGCGGCGCGGATATTATCGATGTCGGCGGCGAGTCCACCCGGCCCGGCGCGCCGCCGGTTGCAGAAGAAGAAGAGTTGGCCAGAGTATTGCCGGTGGTGCGTGGCCTACGCCGCGAAGTCACCGTGCCGATTTCAATTGATACCTACAAATCGAGTATCGCTCGCGCGGCGCTTGACGGTGGCGCCGACATCGTCAATGACATCAGCGCGCTGCGCTTCGATTCAAAGATGATTTCATTGGTGATTGCAGAAAAAGTGCCTGTGGTTTTGATGCATATGCAGGGGACGCCTCGGACCATGCAGCAAGAACCCCGTTACCGCGACGTAGTTCGAGAGGTGCGGGATTTCCTAGTGACGCAGCTTCATGAAGCGATGGATGCCGGCGTTGCGCCCGAGGCGATTATCATCGATCCGGGAATCGGCTTTGGCAAGACCATCGAGCACAACTTACAGCTGCTGCGCGGGCTCCCGGTGTTGGCGGCTCTGGGACAGCCGCTGCTCGTGGGCGTCTCGCGCAAGGCTTTCATTGGGAAAATTTTGAATGCGACCCCCGATGAGCGGCTGGAAGGGAGCCTTGCCGCGGCGGTCGCCGCGGCGTTAGCGGGCGCGAATATCTTGCGGGTACACGACGTCGCCGAGACATGCAAGGCGGTCAAGATCGCGGATGCGATCCGCTTTGGATTTCCCCGGTGATGAGGATGTGCCGATGTTCGAGTTGATCCGGCAGATTCGTTGGCAGGACATCGTCGACATCGGCATCATCACTTTCCTGATCTACCGCGCGCTGCAGATCGTTCGCGGCAGCCGGGCGATGCAGATGATCATCGGCCTTGCGGTGATTCTGGTCGCCTACGTCTCATCGCGCGCGTTGGGATTATTCACGCTCAACTGGATTCTCGATAACTTCCTGGGATCGATCATTTTAGTGATCATCGTGATTTTTCAGAGCGACATTCGCCGCGCGCTGACCCAAGTCGGCAGCGCGCCGCTCTTTGCGACGGCCGAGCGGATGGTGCAGCGGCGCGAGGATATCATTGCGGAAGTCGTTCAAGCGGTGGTGGCTCTAGCGCAA
>DASXSW010000559.1:0-16096 GCA_036505755.1 Binatia bacterium
TTCAAGTGTTGGCCGCAGACCGAAGCGATCTCGCGTCCCACAGCGGCCGAGCCGGTGAAGGAAACCAGCTGCACGTCACGGTGGCGCACCAGCGCCGCGCCGACTTCTTCGCCACGCCCATGAACTAAATTCACTACGCCGGGCGGTACGCCGGCTTCCTGAAGAATTTCGACGAGCCTGACGGCGGTGTGCGGGGTGTCTTCCGCCGGCTTGAGCATCACGGTGTTGCCACAAAGCAGCGCCGGAAACATTTTCCACGTGGGAATCGCCATCGGGAAGTTCCACGGCGTGATCAGTGCGCACACACCGATGGGCGAGCGCACAGACATGGCAAATTTGTTCGGCAACTCCGCGGGCGTCGTTTCACCGAAGAGCCGCCGTCCTTCGCCGGCGACGTAGAAAGCCGTATCGATCCCTTCCTGCACGTCACCGCGGGTTTCTTTGAGAATCTTTCCCATCTCGCGCGTCATGCTGCGGGCGATGTCTTCCTTATGCTTGCGCAACAATTCGCCGACGCGATAAATCAGCTCGCCGCGCTTGGGCGCAGGCACAAGGCGCCAGCTAGGAAACGCCCTTTTCGCGGCTTGTACAGCCGCATCGACGTCGGTCACGTCGGAGGCAGGAAACAGACCGATCAAATCATTGCGGTTCGCCGGATTGCGGTTCTCAAATGTCTTGGCCGATACGCCTGAAACCCACTTTCCATCGATATAGTTTTTGAAGAGATCAGACATAACGCTCTCCTCGACGGTTCGCCACTTAGACCAACCTGATCGCGCCACTCCAACGACTGGGCCATTTTAAAGACCTCCCGCGGCGAACACAACGCAAAAGAGTCAGCCGATCCAAATGGCCTCAACTACTAACACCTAACTCAAAGACCTTCTTTACAACTAACTGTGTCACTGATATTCAGCAGCGAATGTCGAACCGCGGTTTTTGGAGGAATTAAAGTCTCTATGGATATGGTCGCCGCTTTATTCTCCGGTCTGGCTCAGTGTTTTAACTGGTCCACCTTCAGTCTGATGATGATCGGCATCGCGATTGGTTTTGTCGTCGGAATCCTCCCGGGCCTAGGCGGCCCAACTGCGATGGCCTTGATGTTACCGTTCGTATTCAAGATGTCGGCCGTTGAAGCGTTTGCTTTTCTACTGGGTATGACCGCTGTGACGGCAACGACAGGCGACATCACATCCGTCTTATTTGGCGTCCCCGGCGAACCGACTACGGCATCGACAATCGTCGATGGCCATGCCATGGCGCGGAATGGCGAGGCGGGTAGAGCTCTAGGCGCCGTTCTGATGAGTTCGCTGGTGGGGGCCATATTCGGCGCCGTTGCGATCGCCGTCGCCATCCCGATTGTACGGCCAATCGTGCTCTCCTTCGGCTCACCCGAATTCTTCATGCTCTCGCTGTTGGGGATTTCCTTCGTGGCCGCCCTTAGTGGTGAGGATGTGCTCAAAGGGATGGTCTCAGGAGGTATCGGATTGATGCTCGCGACCATCGGTCTCGATCCGATCTCGGGTATTCAGCGATATACCTTCAATCAGCTCTTTCTTTGGGACGGTATCGGACTCGTTCCCATTACGATAGGGTTCTATGCCATTCCCGAAACCATCGAGCTGGCAGTGCTAGGAACCAGCATTGCTACTCAGAAGGTCGAAAAACTCGGCGGCGTCATGGAAGGCGTGACGGATACTTTCCGTCACTGGTGGCTGGTCATCCGTTGTAGCGCCCTTGGCACATTCATGGCCATCATTCCTGGAATGGGAGCGGCCACCACGCAGTGGCTCGCCTACGCTCACGCGGTACAAAGCTCGCCGAATAAAGAACGATTCGGCAAAGGCGACGTTCGAGGCGTTTTAGGGCCGGGAGCCGCGAACAACTCGACGCTAGGCGGGAGCTTGATTACGACGATAGCGTTCGGTGTTCCCGCCAGTGTCATTATGGCGATCTTGCTCGGCGCGTTCATCATTCAAGGGATCGTGCCCGGGCCGGACATGTTGCTGCCGCCACCGAAGGGTAAGCTAGACCTGACCTTTTCCTTCGTCTGGGTCATCATCATTTCCAACATCATTACCGTGGCCGTATGCTTTCTGTTTTTGAAACAACTGGCGAAAGTCACCCAGGTTCGCGGCGGTATCATCATCCCACTTATTCTGATCTTGATCTATCTCGGCGCGTTTGCTGAGAAAAATGCCTTCGAAGATATGGTCGTCGTGCTCTTCTTTGGCGGGCTTGGTTGGATCATGGAGAAATTAGCCTGGCCGCGCCCGCCGGTGCTCTTGGGACTTGTGCTCGGACCACTCGCGGAGAACCGACTGTTCTTATCTACCGATAATTATGGCCTGGCTTGGACTACCCGCCCGGGAGTGATCGCAATTTTTGTTTTGACGCTGTTTGGCATTTTTTACCCGATGCTAAAGAACCGTAGGGAGGAGAGAAAAAAGGACGCAACGCAAGGCGTCGTACCGGCAAGGGCCGAAGAGACTCAGCAGGGACGCGTGCATTTGGACTCGGCAGTGCTGTATACGTTAGTTATAATCGTCGTGCTTGCGCTGGCGCTATGGCAAAGCCGCAACTTTGGATATCGAGCAGGCCTCTTCCCGTGGGTTATCGGCATACCGACATTGATTCTAGCTTTTTCTCAGCTTGCCAGAGACCTGGTCGGAAAACGCAAAAGAACTCACGCGGCACTCGTCGAATCAGTTGCAGTACAAGTCGAGGTCACACCGCAACTTGAAAAACAGAGAACGGTCTCGATCATCTTGTGGACCGTCGGTTTCTTTTTGGCCATCTGGTTTTTAGGCTTCTCCTATGCGGTGCCGTTAACCATCTTTCTGTATCTGAAATTTGCCGGCAAAGAAAATTGGCCAATAACTCTCGCGGTGACATTTTTCTCGTGGCTTTTCTATTGGAGTCTGTTCGAGAGATTGTTAAGCGTGCCTTTTCCCGAAGGATTGCTGATCAGTTTGATCAAAGGCGGACAATAGTCCGCGCCAAACTTTCTCCGGCGTGAGTGGTAAATCATAGAGCCGCAGGCCCGTCGCCCGGTACACGGCGTTGCCAATGGCCGGTGCAACCGGGAGTAAGCCGCCTTCTCCCGTTCCTTTCGCCCCGAAGGGCCCCGGTCCATTGCGGCTCTCGACTAGAATCGATTCGAAATCCCTCGGCAAATGATTGAAACTCGGCACGCGATAGTCGACCAGGTTAGGATTCAATATCTGGCCGTCTTTGTAGATCATTTCTTCGAGCAGGCTGTGCCCGATGGCGTTCATCACGCCGCCTTCGTCTTGCCCTTCACAGAGAACCGGATGAATCGCCTGCCCAACATCGGCAAGCGAAACATACTTAATTAGTTTGATCTCGCCCGTGTCGCAGTCCACTTCTACTTCGGCCGCCCCCCAACTGATTTCCCAGAAAGTCGTCGGCGAACCGAGAGCGGCCTGCTTGGTCTTGATGTCTTGGTACGCGCCGCGCCCGATCATCTCGCCCGCTTTGGACTTGAACACTCCCTGCATAAGCTCTTCTAACGCTAAACTTACGCCTTTTGCGCCATGCACTTTGCGATCGCGCAACGTGAGCCGTTCCGGTTTGGTTCTGAGTATCTTGGCGGCATGGCGGAGGAGCTGCCGCTTCAAATCCTGCGCCGCTCTTTGCACGGCGAGGCCCATTACTACGGTCGAACTGCTGGCGTTGGTATTGACGTCGTAGGGGGTCACATCGGTATCGAGCTCGGCCACGGCGACGGCCTCGAACGGAAGTCCCAACTCCTCGGCGACCACTTGGCTCAGCGCGGTGCGCGCGCCCTGGCCGATTTCTACCGTTCCCGTGAGCAGCACGACGCTGCCGTCACCATTCATTTTCACCGCGGCGGAAGAAACTTTGTACGTTCCACCTCCGTCTTTCATGCAGACCGCCAGACCCTTGCCGCAGCCCGGCTTTCGGCTCTTCTGAGCCCAACCGATTTCTTTGGCGGCGCGCAGCAACCCAGCTCTGAGATCGCAATCCACTGGCGTGTCTCCCGGGGTATAAAGCTCGCCTTTTTTTAAAAGATTTTTCAGACGAAATTCCAACGGATCGAGACCTAGCTTCTCGGCGATGATATCCATCTGCGATTCATAGGCCCACGTCACTTGCAGCGTGCCGAAACCGCGGTAAGCACCCGCCGGCACCGTATTGGTGTAAACCGTGTAGGCGTCGGTCTTAGTATGGGGCAGACGATACGGACCGAAGCAACGATATCCCGCCTTCTGGGTCACTCGCGGGCCAGCGTCGGCGTAGGCGCCCGTTTCCATGTGAATGAGACACCGGCGCGCCACCAGCTTCCCATCCTTCGTCACGCCGGTCTTAATCTGCACTCGGGCGGGATGGCGCGTCACGGTCTTGAAGCTCTCTTCAATCGTGTGCGCCAGTCGCACCGGGCGTTTCGCCTTCCAAGATAAAGCGGCGGCCAGAGGCTCGGTCTTTACTGCAAGCTTGCCGCCATAGCCGCCGCCGAGGTACGGAACGATCACGCGAACTTTGTTGAGCGGCAGATGAAAAATATCGGCGAGATGCTCACGCAGCGTGAACGGCTCCTGGGTCGCGGCCCAAAGCGTCATGCGATCGCTTTCGACGCGCGCGACGGTAGCGTGCGGCTCCATGGAAAAATGCTGCACCCGCGGAAAAGTAAAACTGTCCTCGAAGATATGATCGGCTCGCTTGAAACCCTCTTCCACATCGCCTTTGGCATAACTGAAACGATAGCAAAGATTGGTGCCGGCGAATTCTTTCGGCGCCTCGTAGTGCTGCCCCATCATTTCGCCACCGCTCACCGAGGCGTCGTGCACCAGTGCCGCGTCTGGCGCCAGCGCCTCGTCCAAATTCGTCACCGCCGGTAATTCTTGGTAGTCGACTTCAATCAATTCCAAAGCTTCCTCGGCGATCGCCTCGTTTGCCGCCGCTACCGCCGCCACCGGATCGCCGACGTAGCGCACTTTGTCGACCGCGACGATCGTTTGATCTTTGTAGGCGGCGCCGAACATGCGTAAGCGCGCTTGATCGGCTCGTGTGATCACAGCAAAGACCCCGGGGAATTTTTCCGCTTTGCTCGCGTCGACCCGTGTTAGCCGGGCGTGCGCGTAGGGGCTACGGAGGATCTTGCCATGGGCCATTCCCGGCAGTTCAACATCGACTGTATAGATAGCCTTGCCGGTAACTTTTTCGTCGCCGTCTGAGCGCAATTCTGGGTGTCCAACAACCTGAAGTGCGTGCGCCTTACTCATTCTTTCCTCGATGACCGTAGTGTCGATGAATCCATTCGAGCGCTTCCTCCCGGCTGTTGAGCTCGCCGCCGAGCTGCGCGTCTTCGACTTGCCGCAAGATGTCCGTGAAAATCGGTCCCGGAGTAATCCCCATAGCGATCAAATCGCCGCCACGCACCAGTGGCGCGGGGCGAATTTCTTCGTCCTTGAGCTCAGCTAAACGCTCTTTGCAATACTCGTAATAATGCAAGTCGCCGTTCGACGACAAGGCGTCGATGCGTGTCAATTCTAAGAGCTCCTCGATGCCCTCTTCGCGCAAAAAACGCTTGAGAGTGCTGAGCCGCATTTTGGGCGCTTGAATATGACGCAAGTGATTGTGCACCAAGTAGCTGACTCGCTCCCACGTTGCGCGGCCGCGCTTGAGCCGTTTGAGAACCTCCTCAGCCATTTCCGCGCCCTTTTCCGTGTGGCCGTAAAAAGTGATGCCCTCGGCATCCTGGTGGATGCAAACCGGCTTCGCCACGTCATGGAGCAAACAGCCATAGGCCAATGTTTCTGAGGGCCGATCCAAATGGCTGAGCAGTAACATCGTATGCGCGAACACATCACCTTCGGGATGGTAGTCCGGGCTTTGCTGCGCGCCCTTCATCGCCTCTACCTCTGGCAGCAGAATCTTGAGTAAACCCGTCTCATCCAGCAGTTCGAAGCCGCGGCGCGCACCGCCCTCGGTCAATATCCGGGTTATCTCGTCGCCGATGCGCTCCCAAGAAATCTGCGTGACCGTGCCCGCGAGCTGCTTCATTGCAGAGAATGTCTCGGCTTCAATTTCAAATTGGAGACTGGCCGCGAAACGTACGGCGCGAATGATGCGCAGCCGATCTTCCTCGAAGCGATGCCGTGCATCACCAATGGCGCGAACCACGCGCCGCTCAAGGTCTTTCTGACCTTCCACCAGGTCGATCAGTCGGTCAGCGATAGGATCATAGACCATGCCATTGATGGTAAAGTCACGGCGAAAAATATCTTCTTCCAAACTCCCATAGCGCACGTGGCTGGGTCGGCGACCATCCAAATACGGCCCGTCATAACGAAAGCTCGCCACCTCGAAGGGTTGGCCGTCGACCAGCACCAAGATGACGCCGAACTGCGCCCCGACCGGAATGGTCTCGGCAAAGACGCGCTGAATATCCTCCGGCTTGGCGTTGGTCGCAATATCGTAGTCCTGTGGCAGCTTTTGCAGCAGCATATCGCGCACGCACCCACCGGCAAGAAACGCCTCATAGCCTTCTTGACGGAGGCGTCGAATGATAAAAATGGCCTTTTCACGCGCTGACACAGTCGTGCCCACACTCGATTGAAATTCAACTGTCAGTGAAGAAGTTAACAGAGCCGGCGTTTAGAGCGGATAGGTTGTGCTTGCCGAAGGGATCAGTTCCCGCACCTTACCTTGAAGTTCCTGGAAAGTGAACGGCTTGACGATATATCCGTTGCAGCCAGCTTCAATGCAGCTTTTCAAATCCGTGTCGCGGAACAACGCGGTAGCGGCGAGAATCGGAATGTCTTTAGTTTCGCCATTCGCGCGAATCTCCCGCGCCGCCTCCCAACCGTCCATGCCGGGCATCATAATATCCATGATGATCAACTGCGGCTTTTCGCTCAGCGCTTTCTCGACACCCTCTTTGCCGCGCTTTGCCGCGATCGGCATGAAACCCATCAGCTCGATTTGCCACGTCAGCAACTCACGCATATCCGCGTGATCTTCAATAATCAGGACCTTCTTCATCGCTCTAAACTGGGAATTACAGCTAACGTAAACGGTTTAACTCGGAAGCAGCATGAACTATGCCGCAGGCGGACAACGACTGTCAAGCTCACGGATTGCACGATCGATCATTGAGCCGCACTCACGAAAAATGAAACTTTCAGCAAAAAGCGACAAAAGCCGGTACTGCATCATGGGCATGGTGGCCTCGCCAGCCAGGCTCGTTTCCGCTATTTCTTTTCGCCGATCTTTTGTTGATTTCCAACGATTACCGTAATCAGCTTTTCGGGCTCCAAGTATTGCTTGGCTACCCGCTGAACTTCCTCGCGGGTGACCTTGCGGGTGAGATCGCTATAACGATCCGGATAGTCCAGGCCAAGTTGAAAAAATTCCACCTGCGCGAGAAAACTTGCGACTTTATGGTTGGTGTCAAAACGCAGCGGAAAACTCCCAATCAGGTAATCTTTGGCGTCGCTCAGCTCTTGCTCGCTCACCGGCTGCTCGCGCATGCGGCGGATTTCTTCGATGGCGAGCCGGATCGCCTCCTGAGCGGTTTCATTCCTGGTTTGCATGACGAACTGAAACGTCCCGTGGCTTTTTTCCGCGCTAAAAAAACTATGCACGGAATAGGCCAAGCCGCGCTCATTGCGGATCGAATCCATCACCCGGGAGGAAAAACCGCCGCCGCCCAAAATATAGTTCATGACCTGAATGGCATAATAGTTAGGATTGCCGCGTGGGACGCCGTTATGGCCCAGAACAATATTCGCCTGCGTGAGATCCTTGTTGACGCGCAAAGCTTGTGGCGCACCGATTTTTGTCGGCACCAACGGTTGACCGCTGGGCTCACCCTTGCTCCATCCCTGGAAAGCTTTGTTGAGCCCCTGAGTGATTTCCTGTTCCGAAACGTCGCCGACCACGGCCATAATCGAGCGATTGGGCCGGTAATAGCGCGCGAAGAACTCTTTGAGACTGGTCTGTTGAAGAGTCTTAACCGAGGCTTCGCTTCCTTCGACCAATCGGCCGTAGGGACTCGCGGGAAACAGCGCCGAAGCAAATGTCTTTTGAGCCACCGCGTTGGGATCCTCTTCCCGCGCCTTGATCGAGGCGATGATTTCCTGTTTTTGTCGGTCGATTTCCGCCGAGGGGAAGCTTGATGAAGTCAGAATCTCAGCGAGCAGCGCCAATCCCGTCGCCAAGTCTTTCTTCAGAATAGTCATGCTGATACTGGCGACGTCCTCGCCGCAGCCCGCCTCGAGACTGGCGCCGAGAAAATCGAGCGTCTCATTAATCCGTAGGGCGGTACGCTGCTTGGTCCCATATCTCAACAACTTCGTCGTTAGATTCGCGAGCCCTTCTTGCTTCGCGCCGTCGTAGCGGGAGCCGGCATCGATCAGTAGTTCGATCGACACCATGGGCAGCGCGCGCTGCTCGGAGGTCAACAGCACTAAGCCGTTGCTGAGCACCGAGCGCTTGGGCGCCATGCCCGCCGGAACCGACGACGCACAGAGCATCGCCGTGCAAAAAACCACCAGAATGATACGAAGCCTCGTCATGGGGATTTTGTCGGGATCAGGGTGCCGGCCGTGCGCCGGTCTCGGTCAAGGTATCGTTTTGCCACGCGCCGAATATCCTCGCGAGTCACTTTTCGAATGCCGTCCAAATAATTGTCCATCTGGCGCCAGCCGCCGGCAGCTTCGTAGGAGCCGATCTTCATCGCCTGCCCGAAGATAGAGTCTTGCGCGAAAACGAACGCCGCTTCGACTTGATTCTTCGCCTTTTGCAATTCGCGCTCGCTGATCAATGCGGATTTCACTTTCTCCAACTGGCGGTCGATCTCGCGCTCCACGTTGGCGGACTCGATGCCGGGAAGAAGTTGCGCTGAAATCGAAAAACCCATGGGATCGATCGACAAGCCGCTGTAGTCGGCGTCGACGCCGCGCACCAACCGCTTCTGATAGACCAGCTCGTGATAGAGCCGGGAGCTGCGCCCGCCGGCGAGCACCACCGACAAGAGATCGAGCGCGAAACTGTCCGGGCTTTTCAGATTGGGTGCGCGGTAAAACAAAAGATGGAACGGCAGCTCGGCCTCTTTTTTGAAGTTGACCCGGCGTTCCCCGCGCTGCTCCGGCTCTTCGGCACGCACCTCGGGCGGTTCGGCGCCGCGGGGAATTTTTCCAAAGGCGGTTTTGATCTTCGCCAGGATCTCTTCGCTAGAGAAATCGCCCACTACAACGATGTAGGCGTTGTTTGGTGCGTAGTAGAGTTTGTAGAAATCGACCAGGTCTTGACGGGTCAGGTTCTGAATGTCCTCCATCCATCCCACAACCGGACGCCGATAAGGGTGAATGGTGTACGCGACCGCACTTGTCACTTCGCTTAGCGCCGCTGCCGGATTGTCTTCCGTGCGCAATCGACGTTCTTCCTGAATAACCTTTTTTTCGGGCTCAAAGTAAGTCTCCCCCAATAACGCGTTAGCCATGCGGTCCGCTTCCAGTTCGAGCTCAATAGCGATTTTCTCCCGGCTCATGGTCGCAAAATAGACGGTTACATCCGAAGAAGTGAAAGCATTCGATCGCCCGCCGTTCTTGGCGATAATTCTGGAGTACTCTTCCGGCTTGGTTGTCGGGGTCCCTTTAAACATCATATGTTCGAGAAAGTGAGCAAGGCCGCTCTTGCCATCCTTTTCGTTGCGTCCGCCGACGCGATACCAGACTTGGAATGTCACCGCCGGGCTCTTGTGGTCTTCCAGCAGCAAAACCTTGAGACCGTTATCAAGAACAACCTCTTGAACTTGAGTGGCTTCGGCCAATTGGATACCAAATGGCAAGAAAAAAAGTGAAACGAGGAGACGAAACAAAAGTTGCGGCATGATGATTCAAGTTAAAGGATGCAATCTCAAAGTCAAGATAATGGCCGCCGCTTTGGCAGGTTGCAATGAGATGAGTGGTTCAGGATATTCCGTAGACGAAAGTTCTACTGCGAGCGCTTCCTCGTTCGACTGAATTTTGCCTCAAGGTTAGGATTTTCTTGCAACATAAGATATGTTGCATCGAAAACTTGGCTGCTAATTATGCGATCGCTGCGTTATTAGAGGATGCTTCGACCGTGAAGACGACGAATCGCCGGCTACAATTTTTCATTTCGATACTCGTTAGTATGGCCGTGCTAGCTTGTTTTGCGCCGGCGGTGAAATCCCAATCGGAAGAGCCGGAGGGGCGAATGATTGCACCACGAGGCTTGCATCCGAAATTGCAGAGAGAAGGAAAGCTCTCACGGCAGAGGCAAGCTGGCGAGACGCGCACGGAACTGGCACCGACCGGAGTTGAAGCTCCCAAGTCGCCTGCGACCGACAACCTGGGCATTGCCAAAGGTTTCGAAGGAATCGGATTTGCCAACAGTTTCGGCTCGGTGCCGCCCGACACCCACGTCGCGACCGGCCCCCAGTATATCGTCGAGGTGACCAATACCACCATCGCCTATTACAGCCGCGCGACGGGAAAACGATTATTCATTCAAGACCTCTCTGTTTTCTTTGCTCCCGCCGGCGTGGTGCAGTTCGGCTTTGATCCCGTGGTGACCTACGATGACATCGCGCAACGATTCGTCGTCGCCATGGTCGACGAAGACGACACTTTGGTCAAAAGCTTCCTGCTCTATGCGGTGTCGAATTCCTCCAATCCGCTCGACGGCTTTTCCGAAATGCACCGCATCGACGTAACCGAAAATGGCAACGTTCTGCATGAAACCGTGTTGGCGGATTTCCCCAAAATCGGCTGGAACGCCGATGTTCACGTGATCACCGTCAACATGTTCGGCGCCGATAGCGTCCCTCCTCCATTCGACCATGTGAGCATTATCGTCATCGACAAAAGCACCGCCCTGGACGGCGATAGCTCCACTTTATCGGTTACCCATTTGGATCGTGATCCTGTCGATTTTACGCTGATGCCGGCGGTGATGCACGGCGCGAATAGCGGCGCCCCCTTGTGGTTCGTCGTGGAATCGGGCGACGCGCTTGGCTCGGATATTCGCGTCGTGAAAATGACCGATGTTCTCGGTTCTCCGACTTTTTCAGAAACCGACGTGACTGTCACCGCTTACGAGTTCCCACCTAACGCCGAACAACCGGGGAGCAGCACCAACGCTGGTCGCATCCAAACCAATGACTCGAGCATTATCAGCGCGGCGTGGCGCGACGACCGCCTTGTCGCAGCTCACGCCATCGGTCTTGCCTCGACCTCGCAATCACACGTCCGTTGGTATGAATTCGACACCTCGGGCTCTTCACCGACTCTGACGCAGCAGGGAACACTCAATCCCGGGGTGGGTATTCACACCTATTATCCGTCGATCGAGGTCGCGCCCAACGGCGATGTCGGTATGACCTTCATGCAGTCGTCCAGCACGGAATTCATGTCGATGTATGTGACGGGACAGAATTCAGCAGACGCCCCAGGACAAATGCGCACGCCTATTTTAGCCAGAGCGGGCCTACGCAGTTATAGAGCTTTCGACTGCGTCATCGGTTCTTTGTTTATCGACGATTGCCGCGCCGGCGATTATAGCGGGATCTCGATCGATCCAAATTTTTCCAACATGTTCTGTGCGGCCAATGAATATGCCACATCAAAAAGCTCCAACAACTGGGGCACCTGGATCACCTGCTTCGCCATCGGCATCCATGATCTGGCGGTGACCAGCATCGTCGCTCCAGCCACTGTCAAAGGCACAGCTGCGATAGGCGCGGCCGTCACCGTGACCATTCAAAACCGCAGCGATCACAATGAGACGATTACTCCAACAAGTTTGGGCAACGGAACAAGCACCGGGTTGGTACGACTGAATGTCAGCAGAGTGGACAACGCTTCAGAGCAGTGCCAGCCTCCCACGATCGCTCTCAACGCGGCAAAGAATGAAGCACTATTCGGTAGCAGCGGATCGAAGGTTATCGCGCCGAAACAGACCATGAGCGTCGGTTATTTGGTCACCTTGCAATGCACAAACGCTCTCCCCGCCAACTCTGCCGATGCCACTCGCGGCGACTACAGCTACTCGGCCACCGTGCATCATGATGTACTGGATGGCTCTGCGGATATTCATGACGATGACGATGTCTGCCCGCGCGATGCTCTCCCCGGAGGATCGATTCACTGCCGCCACCCAAAGGTATTACCGACAAAGGTTGCGGCGCCAAAAAACCCGATCGCACACTGGGAGCTCCGGTTGTTACAGATGTAGTGCTCTGATTACGTACAGCCAAGATTATGACGCCCCAGATCGAGTTGACGAAACGATACCCACTCGATTGGGATCTTGTTTGACAGCCTCTTCTACGCTTCTACCTGACGCCATTCCCTTGCTCGCACATAATAATTTGAGGTGAGTCAGCGCACAGCTAATTGGCTGAATTGACGGAGAGCGCAATGCACATGTAAAGCGGCTCCGTCGTTTGACTCCCCTTCTTCCCCACAATACTATGACCTTAAATTCAGGAGGACATGATGGCCGACGTCACCGACATGCGAGGATACATCGAGATACTGGAACAGATGGGGGAATTGCGCCGCTTCGAAGGCGTGGAGTTGAAATCGGAAGTCGGTGCGTTAACTGAGCGCGCGGCGGAAAATGAGGGCCCGGCATTACTATTCAGCAATTTTAAAAATTATCCGCCCGGCTTCCGCGTGATCTCCAATGTTTTTCGTACCTGCAAACGCACAGGTCCGGCGATGGGAATCGATCAGGAAAATGGCATCGATTATCTTTACGCCTGGCGCAAGAAGTTGGCGGCGTACAAACCCGTACCCGTCGAGCAAGTAGAGGGCGGACCAGTGCTTGAAAATCAGATGGCTGACGGCGACGTCGATCTCTACAAATTTCCCACGCCGAGTTGGCATGATCTCGACGGCGGCCCCTATCTCGGCACCGGCTGCGGCGTGATCACGAAAGATCCTGAGACGGGAAAACTCAACATTGGCACCTATCGCGTCATGGTCCAAGACAAGAATCATGTTTCGGTGAAAATGAACATGGGCAAGCACGGCCGCCTCGCCTTCGAGCGCGCGCGCGACGCAGGCAAGTCACTGCCCGTGGCGATCACGTTGGGCCAGGGACCGGCCATTTTTCTTGCGGCGCAGATGCCGCTGCCGCCGGATGTAAATGAATACGAATTTGCCGGCTATCTCCAGGGCTCCCCTGTGCCGGTGGCACGCGGCGCGGTCACCGGCCTACCGATTCCGGCCAATGCGGAAATTGTCCTCGAAGGCGAACTGCCGCCGATGAAAGACGAGGAGATGCCGAAAGAGGGCCCGTTCGGCGAGTGGCCGGGATATTTCACCGACGCCAACGTCGGCGAGACACCGGTGATGGTCGTCAAGCAGGTGTATTATCGCAACGATCCGATAATGCTCGGCGCGCCGCCGTTGAAACCGCCGGCGAGCTATTTGCCGATCCCGCTGGGCGCCGCCACCCTGTGGGAACAGCTCGAAAAAGCCGGCATCCCCGAAGTCAAAGGCGTCTGGGGATTCGTCTACGGCGGGCAACCTGGGCCATTTACGGTGATCGCGATCAAGCAACGCTATGCAGGCCACTCGAAGCAGGCTCTGCTCGTCGCTGCAGGAGCGCGGGCCGGCGCCTACGGCGGCAAATTTGTCGTGGTCGTCGACGACGATATCGATATCACCAATCCGGCCGATGTCATCTGGGCGATCGCCACACGCTGCCATGTGCGTGAGGGTCTGGACGTGGTCAAAGGCGTATGGGCTTCGGTGTGCGAGCCGGCGCTGCCACCCGAAGAACGCTCACCGCGCGGCTACACCAGCGACCGGGTCTTAATCGACGCCTGCCGGCCTTTTAAATGGCTGGATCAGTTCCCGGCGGTCAATGCATTTACTAAAGAGTTCAAAGACAAGATCGCCGGCAAGTACAAACTATAGCAAGGTTTTTCTCAATCGCCGCGCGGAAGTAATAATTGCTCGTAGCCGAACGTCAAACTAGTCAATGGGTCAGCAGACGGCCGGAATAGGAGCCATTTTATGGGCACAATTGAAGCTTTGAGTTTGGCGATGGGCACCGCGTGGACATCGGGAATTAATTTATATGCCACGGTGGCGGCGTTGGGGATTGCCAGCCGGGCGGAGATGATCCAACTGCCTCCCGATCTCCAGGTGCTCGGTCATCCGGCAGTCATCGCCGTTGCGTGCATCATGTACCTGATCGAGTTCTTTGCCGACAAGGTGCCCTACGTCGATAGCGGCTGGGACGTCCTGCATACTTTTATTCGCGTGCCGGCGGGCGCAATTCTGGCGGCTCGTTCGTTGGGCGACATGAATCCGGCATTGGAGCTGGCCGCGATTCTCGCCGGCGGCTCGATCGCGTTGGCGGCGCACGGCACTAAAACGGCGACGCGGCTTGCGATCAATGCGAGTCCGGAACCTTTCAGCAATTGGATCGCCAGTGTCACCGAAGATATCACGGTCTTCGGCAGCATCTGGCTGATGTTCAACCATCCGGTCATCATGATTATAGTAGTGCTGGGATTTCTCGCTCTGCTCGTCTGGATTGTGCCGAAGATTTTCCGGCTTGCCAAGCGCGGCTTTCAAGCTCTACGCAACAAGCTGCGGGGGGTCAAGCCCGATCAGCCGACGCCATCGGATCCTACGGCCTTGCCGACCTAGTCTTTGAGAGTGATCGGCGGAGACGAAATCAGCAAAATTCAACGGATAAGATGGAACAGCAAACGACCCCTCAAACACACGGCGATCTTCCTGCAACCCCGCTGACCCTCGACGGCTCGTACCTCATGCATCAAATGTTTCGCGTTCGTTGGGCGGCGTGGCGCGCGCTTGGCTCATCACAGCAAAAACATATTCTTACCGCCGCGATGGCGATGTTCGGCGAGATGGAGCAGAACAAACAGCAGGCCACGGGTTTGTTCTCCGCGTTGGGGCACAAAGCCGATCTCATGCTCGTCCACTTCCGCAAGAGCTTGGATGCGCTGAACGACGCCGAGCTGACCGTCGCCCAATCAGAGCTATGCGAATACCTTGACCCAAGCACTTCTTATCTCTCGGTGGTCGAGCTGGGCCTCTACGAAGCTTCGGTCAAACTCTACTCGGAATTGACCGAGAGGGAATTGCGGCCAGGGACGGGAGAATGGAACAGTGAAGTGGAAGCCGAATTGGCCAAGCAGCGCGAAGCCGCCGCGCCGCGCCTCTGGCCAGAAATCCCGCACCGCCGGTATCTGTGTTTTTATCCGATGAACAAGTTCCGCGGCGAGCACAAGAACTGGTACGGCGAACCGATTCGCGAGCGCCAACGCATGATGCGCGAGCATGGCATGATCGGGCGTCACTACGCCGGCCGCGTCACACAAATCATCTCCGGCTCCATCGGTTTCGATGATTGGGAATGGGGCGTCGATCTGTTTGCCGACGATCCGCTGGTGTTCAAGAAACTAGTCTATGAAATGCGTTTCGACGAAGCCAGCGCGGTTTACGGTTTGTTCGGCGCTTTCTTTGTCGGTCTGCGCTTTCCCGCAACCCAGCTGCAAAGCTTGCTCAGCGGCAAGACGCCGAGCTTTACCTAACACACGGTAGATCAAATCGGCTCAATCCCCATAGGCGCCGCGGAGGATATATGCGACTCAAAGATAAAGTCACCATCATCACGGGCGCCGCCCATGGCATTGGGAAAGCGTATGCCAGGCGCTTCGCCGAAGAAGGTGCCCATGTGGTCGTCGCCGACATCGATGGTGAAGGCGGTGAGGCGACAGCGAAAGCCATCATGGATTCGGGCGGATCGGCATGGGCCCGTACGACCGACGTTCGAAACTTCCCGAACGTTGAGGGACTGATGCGGGAAACGAAACAAAAATTCGGCCGCATCGACGTGCTGCTGAACAATGCGGCTATTTATGTCACGCAAGAACTTTGGAAAGGTCCGGTGGAAGACCTTGCGCTGGACGAATGGGACCGTGTCATCGAAGTAAACTTAAAAGGCGTGTTTCTTTGCAGCAAGGCCGCAATCCCGATCATGAAGCAGCAAAGAAGCGGCAAGATCATCAACATCGCCTCGGGAACATTCTTCA
>DASXSW010000560.1:0-12609 GCA_036505755.1 Binatia bacterium
TTCTTTCCCATCCTGATTCACCTCCTTTCCCGTCACACTTTTACAAAAACTTTCTCTGTTAAGAATTTTGTATCGCACAAGTCGGAGGGAGTTTCAAGCGCAAATGCCAGCAAATTTCATTTCCGCGAGCAGCGATTTTGCTCGATGCGGATGAATCGTTCGGCGGCTCTTGTGCCGGCGCGTGGAAAATCATCTGCCCAATTGACCTTGCAACCAGCGACAGGACCATGTTCAAGAAATCTTTATGGACAAATGGAAAAAATTTCGGCGAAATTCTTTGACGAAATGTCGGCACAAAACAAACGTCTGACAACTTTTCTGAGCCTGCTGTGACGCAAGCGACGACTCGCGAATAGCACCACGAATCAGAAAGTCTCCCCAACCCACGGGGGCCGCCAGGGCAAACCCAACAGAAAACGCACAACAAATGTTAATAACTTGTTGATAACCGCGATGGAGTGCCGGCCGCGAGGCTAAAAGTAGCGCTGCCCAGCGAATTGCCCAATTTCACCGCTATAAATCGATCGAAATTTCGGTAAGTTGCAGTTGGTTTTGAAAAATGTGCGAAAGCTGTCAAGTACTCAAAAGGAGAATCGTCGGAGCTCTCGCTGTTCGCGCAAAGGGCGCCATTTTAAATATTCGCTTTGCTGCCCTACTGGGCGATGCGGGCTGCGCGGCATATATTGTTTTGTCCCTTCCAATCCATAAACGAGTTTATTTGAACTCTCTTTTTCGTCGCACGCAGGCGCCGTGCACAAACGCGTTGCCGCCAACGTTGACTCCCTGCAAAGCTGATGTTAGAAATGACGAACTTATTCTTGGAGGCATTCTTTTGACAGTCCACACTTCAGCCATAAAGAGACATCGCCAAAGCCTGAAAGCGCGAGAGCGCAACAGTGAAATCAAATCCAGAATTAGATCTTTGATAAAAAAAGCGCGCCAAGCGATCGAGTCTAAGAGTGGAGATAATACGACGCTGCAAATTCAGGCTGTCAACAAGGCGCTCGGGAAGGCCGTGAGCAAGGGAATTATCAAGAATAATACCGCGTCACGCTGGCTATCTCGCCTTTCACGCTCGGCTGCAAGGAATTGAGCATCGGATAATCGTTCGCCGCCGGTGAGCCTAACTCGCCGTGGCAACAGGTTGCGTTAAAACATCTCCATCACGCGCTGGTAGAGTTCTTTGGCGACGCGTTCCATTAGCTGATCGCGCGTCGTTTTTTGCTCAACCTCCGTCAGTTGGATATCGGTCATCCGTCGAACATCTGACGCATTCAATGTCCCGGTGCGAAATTCCGACGAAGTCGTGACCACCGCCGCTCTGGATCCGCCGAATACTTCGGTGAGGCGCAAGCCCTGTCCACGCCACAGAATTTCATTAGGCTCTCGGCGACGCAAAGTAACATCCAAGACGAGCACCGATTCGTATTGCAACACCTCGTCTTTTCGGTTCACCGATGCGACATTGCGCTCGATTGAGCGGATAACTCCAGTGAGGATAAGATCCGCCTGCTCGGAACCTTCCACCACCGTCAGCTGGCCCCGGCGGTAGAATTCCCCTCGCAAGGCCGTGGTCAATTCTTTTTCCATGCCGACGTCTCGACTGCGGTTGACGAAGGGTTCTACATATATTGTCCGCGCATCCTTGGGGATGAGCGAACTCTCGCCAACGAATTGGTAGCCGCAACCGCCAAATACTGAAAACGTCGTACCACCGAGGATAAACGCAAGAAAAGCGGTTCGAAATGAATGAAAATGTCGCACGATTTTAGCCCTCCACAACGATGTTGACTAAACGGCGTGGCACGTAAACCACCCGCTGCACCTTTTTGCCGTCGAGAAAGCCCTGGATTCTGGGATCAGCCAACGCGTCGGTTTCGATGCGCTCTTGAGATACGTCGGCCGGAACCGTGATTTTACCGCGCACTTTACCGTTGACTTGAACGACGATCAGTAGTTTCTCTTCCTCGATTGCCTCTTCGGAATAGCGCGGCCAGGGAACCTCATCGAGGCGATCGTGGTGGCATGTCTGTTCCCACAGCTCGCTCGCCACGTGGGGAACGAAGGGTGTGAGTAGGACAATCATGGTTTCCAAACCCTGCTTGATCTCGGTCGCTCCGACACTTGATCGGGCGCCGCCCTGCAGCGCCGCGCTCAGGGCATTAAACAACTCCATGATGGCCGCGATCGCGGTGTTGAAATGGAATCGATTTTCAATATCGTCGGAGACTTTTTTGATCGTCCGATGAACCATGCGTCTCAAGTCGCGCAACTCCGCCGGTAGCTCTAGCGCTTCGCCATTCACTGCGGCATTGGCCCACAGTTCCCGATTTTGAAATACGATCCGCCACAGCCGTGTAAGAAAGCGATAAGCGCCCTCAACGCCCTGATCGCTCCATTCGAGATCTTTCTCGGGCGGGGCGGCGAAGAGCGTAAACAAACGCGCGGTATCGGCGCCGTATAGATTGACCAAGTCCTCGGGATCGACGATATTTTTTTTCGACTTAGACATCTTTTCGACGCGGCCTTTGATCACCGGTCGACGGCATTGAGGACATTGCCAACCATCTTTTTCCGAGCCGATGAGTTCACCCGGAAAGAGCCAGCTGTGCTCGGGGCACCGATAAGTCTCCTTGGAAACCATTCCTTGGGTAAGCAGGTTGGTGAAAGGCTCGTCTACTTTTGCCAGCCCTAGGTCACGCAACGCTTTGGTAAAAAAGCGCGCATAGAGCAGGTGCAGCACGGCGTGCTCGACGCCGCCGATGTATTGGTCGACAGCCATCCAATACCGGCCTTTATCGGGGTCGAAGGGCGCTTTGTCAAATCTCGCCGAGACATAGCGGAGAAAGTACCATGACGAATCGACGAAAGTGTCCATGGTATCGGTTTCGCGGCGCGCATGACCGCGGCAGTTGGGACAGGCGACCTCGAAGAAGAGCTTGCTCTCTTGCAGCGGCGAACCGCCTTTGCCGGTGAACGGCACATCCTTCGGAAGCACGACCGGCAGTTGTTCCTCGGGCACTGGCACGGTACCACACTTGTCGCAATAAATGATCGGAATCGGCGTGCCCCAATAGCGCTGCCGCGACACGCCCCAGTCGCGCAGCCGATAACGAATGGCCTTTTTACCCCAACCTTTTTCTTCTGCGTAAGTTCCGATCTTGTCTTTGCCGGCGACATTGGGTGTCCCGCTGAAAGCTCCGCTGTCCACCATGACGCCATCGTCTACGTACGCCTCGGCCATCGCTTCTGCGGTAAGCTTACGGTCATTCGGTTGAATAACGATACGAATCGGCAGACCATATTTTCTGGCGAATTCAAAATCTCTCTGATCATGAGCGGGCACGGCCATAACGGCGCCGGTGCCGTATTCCATGAGCACGAAGTTGGCCAAATAAATCGGTATGTTTTCTCCAGTGAAAAGATTTCGGCAGTAGGCTCCGGTGAAAACACCCTCTTTCTCGCCTTCCTCCGCCCCGCGCTTCGCCTGGCTCACGTTTTTAAAGCGCTCGATGAAGGCCTCGACCGCTTTCTCTTGCGGTGTTCCTTGAGCAAGCTTGAGCGCCAGCGGATGCTCGACAGCGAGGGAAACGAACGTTGCGCCAAAAATCGTATCCGGCCGCGTCGTAAAAATTCTCAGCGCGTTTTCACTGCCAACCAGCGGAAAATCGATCTCGGCGCCGATGGATTTGCCGATCCAGTTACGCTGCATGGTCAGCACTTTGTCAGGCCAGCCGCTGAGTTTCTCTAAATCGCCGAGCAACTGTTCGGCGTAATCTGTGATACGAAAGAACCATTGCTCCAGTTCTTTTTGGATGACCGCGGAATCGCAGCGCCAGCAGGCGCCGTCGATCACCTGTTCATTGGCCAACACCGTTTCGCATGAAGGGCACCAGTTGACGAAGGAGCTCCTCTTATAGGCCAAACCTTTTTTGAAGAACTGGAGAAAAATCCATTGATTCCAGCGGTAATATTCGGGCTCGCAGGTAGCGATTTCGCGTTCCCAATCATAAGAAAGCCCCATGCGCTGGAGCTGATTTTTCATGTAAAGAATATTTTCTCGCGTCCATTTCTCGGGGTGAACGCCTCTTTCGATGGCGGCGTTTTCCGCCGGCAAACCGAAGGCGTCCCAGCCCATGGGATGAAGCACGTTGAAGCCGCGCATGCGCTTGTAACGCGCCACCACGTCACCGATGGAATAGTTCCGCACATGGCCCATGTGGATGCGCCCGGACGGGTAGGGAAACATTTCGAGCACGTAATACTTGGGCTTCGCGGCGTCTTCATTCACGCGGAAGGCTTGGTTTTGAGCCCAGATGCGCTGCCATTTCTCCTCGATGGCGTGGGGTTGATATCGTTCTTCCATGCGTTTTGACTACTCGGATTTAGCGGCGCTCGATTGTGCCACTTGATCCAGCACTCCGTTGAGAAAGGCCGCCGATTCGGCGCTGCTGAATCGCTTGCCGATTTCGATGGCCTCGTCCAAACTTACACTCGAGGGAATGTCCGGACAAAACACCAGCTCATACGTCGCCATGCGCAGGATCACAAGGTCGACCTTGGCCAACCGCGCGAGCTTCCAATTGTCCGTGCATTGTGCGACCCGCTGGTCGATGGCCGGCCGCTGGCTCACCACGCCCGAGACCAACCGGCGCGCGAACTCCTTGGCTCTTGCGTTGCCTTCGAAATGCTCCAGAAAAAGATCGACTGCGGCGGCCGAGGCATCTCCGGTGATTTCGATCTGATACAAGGCTTGGAGCGCAAGCTCACGCCCCTTGCGTCGCGTTCCTTTGACCGAGCTGCCGGAAGGAAAAGCTTGTTGATTCTCTGGCAACGGTTGCTCTGAAATTCTTGGGGTGAATAACACGGGACGCTAATTCAATTGCCGGATCACGTTAACCATCTCGACCGCCGTCAGCAGCGCCTCATAGCCCTTATTGGCATCCTTCGATCCCGCTCGTTCCATCGCCTGCTGAACGTTGTCGGTCGTTAACACTCCGAAACCGATCGGTATCTTATACGTTCGAACCGCATTGCCGATTCCACGCGTAACCGCATCACAGACATAATCGAAATGGGGCGTATCGCCTCTGATGACGGCTCCCAAACAAACCAAGGCATCGTACTTGCCGCTGGCGGCCATTTTCTCCACGATCAACGGAATTTCAAACGCGCCGGGCACGTGAATAATCGTGACGTTTTCATCTTCTCCACCATGAGTTTTAAATCCGTCCAAAGCGCCATCGAGAAGCTTCTCCGTGATGAATTGGTTGTAGCGGCTGACCACGACGCCGATCTTGAGCCCTTGTGCATTACTTCTGCCTTCGATGGTTCTTGCCATGGAGAATTGCGCGAACGGGACGACTCTAGCGCTTCGCCGGCTTGGCTTCCAGGTTCGACAACAAATGGCCCAGCTTGGACTGCTTAGTGCGCAGGTAGTGAAGGTTGGTTTCCCGTGGCGGCACCTCGAGCGGCACGCGCTCGACGACGTTGACTCCGTAGACTTCCAACCCGGAAATTTTTCGTGGATTGTTCGTCAGCAGCGATATTTTTTGTACGCCGAGATCGCGCAGAATCTGCGCTCCGATGCCGTAATCGCGCAGATCGTCCTTGAAACCCAACTCGATATTCGCCTCGACCGTATCCCGCCCCTGGTCTTGCAGCGCGTAGGCTTTGATCTTGTTGGTGAGGCCGATGCCGCGGCCTTCCTGATGCATGTAGATGAGCACGCCTCTGCCTTGCTGGTCGATCAATCGCAGCGATTGGCGGATCTGGTCGCCACAATCGCAGCGCTCCGAGCCGAATACATCGCCGGTTAGGCATTCCGAATGCAAACGCACCAAGACGCTGCCGGGTGTGCTGATGTCCCCCTTCACCAATGCCATATGCTCGGAGCCATCGACGGCATTACGGTAGACAATGGCTTTGTATTTGCCGCCGTGAAGCGTCGGGAACTCTTCCTCGGCGACCTGCTTAACCAGGCTCTCGTTTCGCAATCGGTATGCGATCAGACCCGCAACGGTCAGCACTTTGAGCCCTTGCTCCTCAGCGAGACGCTCAAGCGATGGTAGCAACGCCACCGAACCATCATCTTGCAAGATTTGGCAAATAACACCGGCAGGATTGCAGCCCGCTAGGCGCGCCAGATCCACCGATGCGTCGGTCCGTCCCGATCGCGCCAAGACTCCGCCGGTACGCGCCTGTAGAGGTTGCACGTGACCCGGAATGACTAAGTCTTCGTGCTTGGTTTGAGCCGCGATGGCAGCCTGAATCGTGTGGGCTCGTCCTTGAGCCGATACGCCATGCACGCCTTCCAATTTCACCGAAAATGAGGCGCCGCAAAGAAGACCTGCCAAAGGGCTGTTCTCCTCGGCGAGCATCGGGATACCGAGTTCGCGGATTCGCTCATCCGTCAGCGTAACATAAATAATGCCCCGACCGTGCTGGAGCATAAAATTGATGCTCTGAGCCGTCACCTTTTCGGCCGCAAGACAGAAAAAGCCGTCGCTATCCGGAGCGTCCTCGTCAACGAGGATCACCATCTGACCTTTGCGAATCTCGTCAAGACCTTCTTCGATGTTTGAGATAGGCATGGTTGGAGAAATCAAACATCCGAACGCAAAACGTTCGGGCTATCTATCGGAATTT
This sequence comes from Binatia bacterium, assembly GCA_036505755.1. Classification (GTDB taxonomy): domain Bacteria; phylum Desulfobacterota; class Binatia; order UBA9968; family UBA9968; genus DP-20. The sequence goes on from DASXSW010000560.1 coordinate 6,649, forward strand.
TTCCAAGAAACTATGGACATATTTACCGATCAGATCAGTTTCAAGATTGACTTTATCACCAACCCTAAGAGCGCGCAAATTAGTGTGCCGCAAGGTAAATGGGATGATTGCCGTCGAAAAACCGTCTCTTCTACAATCATTAACCGTTAGACTAATGCCATCGACGGCGACCGATCCTTTCGATACGAGAAAGGATGCGAGGCGAGCCGGAGCCCGGAAAGTAAAAATCGTAAACTCGCCCTGCTTTCTGATGGCCACGACGGTGCCGACCCCGTCGACGTGACCCGTGACCAAATGTCCGCCAAGACGATCTTGCAACCGCATCGGCTGCTCGAGATTGACTAAACTGCCGACAGCCAAAGTTTCCAAGCTCGTGCGCTTGAGCGTTTCTGGCGACACGTCGACGGTAAAGGCTCCTTTGTCTTTCTTAACCACGGTCAAACACGCCCCGTTCACGGCCACACTGGCGCCGAGCGCCAGCGAGCGCAGCGGTAAATTGGTTTTCACCGTCAACACTGCCGACCCGTTATTGAAGCGCAGCGCGTCAATCCTGCCGACGTCTTCGATCAGTCCCGTAAACATGCGTCGTGCTCAATTCTCAATTCTTCGAAGCTTCACGCACTAAAGATATCCGGAAACAATGAGATCACCGCCAGATTTCCTAACCTGTAAGTGCTTAATAGGGAGCGATTGTCTGACTCGTCGAATGCCCAGGCCAGCAAGCATGACCCGTCCGTCCCCGCCAAGAATTTTCGGGGCGTAGAAGAAGATGACTTTATCGACGATCTTTTCTTTGAGCGCCGATGAAGCGATAGTGGCGCCTCCCTCGATCATGAGGCTCACGATACCAAAGCTTGCAAGTTTTTTTAGCAGCGGCAACCAGGACACCTTATCTTTGCGCAGGGGCAATCGCCACACTTTCGCGCCAAGCGTTTCGATTGCGCGCGCCTTGGTTGGCGATGCGGCGGTACCCGTCGCAATGATGGTTTTTTGCGGATCGCGCTGGCGTAGCACCTGCGCCGAGAGGGGAATCCGCAAGCGACTGTCCAGAATAACCCGCCACGGGTTCCGCCCGCCTGGAATCCGGCAGGTTAGTCGCGGGTCGTCGGCGCGCACGGTTTCTACCCCGACAAGCACGGCGTCCGCTTGGTTGCGTAGTCGATGAACCGAGCGGCGCGACTCGGCGTTGCTAATCCAACGTGCGTCGCCGCTGGCCGCAGCAATCTTCCCATCCAAGGTCGCGGCGAGCTTCAAAGTAACGAACGGCAATCGCCGGATAATATATTTGGAGAAGGGCTCAATCAGCGCACGGCATTCGGCTTCGAGCAATCCCACGCGCACGATCATTCCGGCACGCCTGAGCTGCCGGAAACCTCGCCCCGCAACCAAGGGATTGGGATCGCGGCTGGCGGCGACCACTTCTTTGATTCCGGCGCCGATCAGCGCGCGCGTACACGGCGGCGTGCGACCCTGATGACTGCAGGGCTCTAAGGTAATGTAGAGAGTCGCGCCTCGTGCCTTTGGGCCGGCGCGTTTGAGCGCGGCAATTTCCGCGTGATCACCGCCGGCAAATTGGTGGTAACCGGTGCCGACGATTTTGCCGTCGCGGACGATCACCGCGCCGACGATCGGATTGGGACTGGTTCTGCCTTCGGCTTTTCGCGCCAGCCGGCGCGCCATGCGGAGATAGGATTTGTCCTTGGCGCTCCACCGAATAACCGACAATGATTCTATTCCCTTCTTTGTCGCGGCCCGGCCGCCTTGGCCAAAGGGATGCCCTTGCGCTCTTTGAGCAGCTCTTCTAGCTCAACCATGAACTCGCTGATGTCTTTGAACGAGCGATAGACGGATGCGAAGCGCACGTAAGCAACCGGATCGGTGTCATGCAGCTCGCGCATCAGCGCTTCGCCAATGACCGAACTCGCGATTTCTTTTTCGCCGCGTTCTTGAATGATGCGCTCAATGCGGTCGGCGATCATCTCAATCGTATCGATGCTTACCGGACGCTTTTCGCACGCGCGCTTCAAGCCGTTAATGATTTTGAGTCGATCATAGCCTTCACGCCGCCCGTCCTTCTTCACCACCAGCGGCATCATCTCCTCAACCCGCTCGTAAGTGGTAAAGCGCCGATTGCATCGTTCGCATTCCCGCCGGCGCCTGATCATGTTGCTGTCCTTGCTCAGTCGCGAGTCGATGACTCGATTCTCAGCCTCGTGGCAAAAGGGACATTTCATGGCGTCAAGCGAAGACCGTCAGTCGCCCTCCCCGCTGTAATCCATTTTCCATCCTCTCCCCCGTTAAGTCTTTCCCAGCCGGTGCGGATACACCGGAAATTTTTTACACAGCTCGCCGACTTCTACGGCGATCCCTCGAAGCGCAGTGTCGTCATTCACGCAGCCAAGCGCACGGGCGATAAAGTCTCCAATGATTTTCATTTCGTTTTCCTTCATGCCCCGGGTTGTTACCGCTGGCGTGCCGATACGGACGCCACTGGTCACGAAAGGGGATCGAGTATCGAACGGAACGGCATTCCTATTAACCGTGATATGCGCTTTATCCAGCGTTTCTTGCGCGACCTTACCGGTCAATTCGGATTTGCGCAGATCGACGAGCATCAAATGGTTATCGGTGCCTTCGGTCGTCAAGCGAAAGCTTTTACTGATTAATGTATTTGCCAGCGCTTGAGCGTTTTTAACAATCTGCTGCTGATAGATTTTAAACTCCGGAGTCAATGCCTCCTTTAATGCCACCGCTTTGGCGGCGATCACATGCATTAGCGGCCCGCCTTGCATGCCGGGAAAGACTCGGCTGTCGACTGTTTTAGCATGCTCGGCCTTGCAGAGCACCAGACCGCCGCGCGGACCGCGTAGCGTCTTATGCGTTGTGGTGGTCACGAAGTCCGCATAGGGAACCGGGCTTGGATGAAGTCCCGCGGCCACTAAGCCGGCAATATGTGCCATGTCAACCATCAGTAGGGCGCCGACATCGTCTGCAATCTGGCGAAATCTGGGGTAATCGATAATGCGCGGATAGGCGCTCGCGCCAGCGACAATCAACTTGGGACGGTGCTCTTTCGCCAAACGTTCGACTTCATCGTAGTCGATGGTTTCGGTCTTTTCTGAGACCCCGTAAGGAATCACTTTGTAGATGAAGCCGGAAAAGTTGACCGGGCTGCCCATGGACAAATGACCGCCATGGGCAAGGTTCATACCGAGATAAGTATCGCCCGGCTTAAGCACCGACAGATAGACCGTCATGTTGGCCTGGGAACCCGAATGCGGTTGGACGTTAGCATGATCGGCGCTGAATAGTTGCTTTGCCCGCGCAATCGCTAAGGACTCGACTTCGTCAACAAACTCACAGCCGCCATAATAACGTTTGCCGGGATAACCTTCGGCGTACTTGTTCGTCATCACGCAACCTTGAGCTTCCAAGACCGCTTCACTGACGACGTTTTCCGACGCGATCAGTTCCAGATTGCCTTCCAATCTCTCGGTTTCTTTCTGAATCGCGGCAAAAACCTCCCCGTCTGTTTCCTCAAGAAATGACATAAACTTTCCTTTAACCGTTTAGTCCTTCGTTTCTATTTTTTCCCCAGATTTATTTTCGAGCTGCCGGCCGCCGTGGTTGCAATCGAAGGCAGCATGGTTCCCTCAACCTAATTTTCCGTTGGGTGTTGGGTCTCTTTTGGAAGATTCCTCTGAAAAAGAAAATCGCAGAAGCGGGGACATTGAATCCCACTCCCCTGCGATCTCCGTTGCCTCTTGGGGTAACTGACTGCGCGATCAACCCGCCGTAATGCTATGCGGGCCACTTGGGGTTTCTAACGATGGGCTTCGATGTACGTGATGACATCTTGGACAGTCTTGATCTTTTCCGCGTCCTCATCGGAAATTTCCATCTCATACTCTTCTTCAAGCGCCATCACCAACTCAACGATGTCCAATGAGTCGGCTCCCAAATCTTCGATAAAGGAGGCTTCCGGGGTCACCTCTTCCGCGCTCACCCCCAGTTGCTCGCACACGATTTCTTTCACTCTGCCCTGAACAGATGCCGCCATCTTCGCTTACCTCCTGCTACATTGTCATTACATGTACAGTCCGCCATTTACACTAAACACTTGCCCGGTAATATAGCCAGCCCCCGGTCCCGCGAGAAATACAACCATTTCGGCAACCTCATCGCAAGTGCCAAATCGGCCGAGCGGAATCGCACTGAGAAACTCTTGCCGGAGTTTATCCGGCAGCTTGCCGGTCATATCGGTTTCTATTAATCCGGGAGCAACAGCGTTCACCGTTACTCCTCTTGACGCCACTTCTCGCGCGATCGCTTTGCTAAAACCGACGATTCCCGCTTTCGATGCGGCATAGAGCGACTGCCCCGCATTGCCCATCTGTCCCACCACAGAGGAGAGATTGATGATCCTGCCGTAACGCTGGCGGATCATATAGTGAGATACACTTTTGGTACAAAGGATCGTGCCCTTAAGATTAGTCCCGATGACCTGGTCCCAATCCGCCGATTTGGTGCGCATCAAGAGATTATCAACGGCTATGCCGGCATTGTTGACGAGAATATCAATTTTCTTGTGCCGGTCAACGATTTTTTCTACCGCCTGTTCGACCTGGCTTTCGTCGCCGACATCGAAGGGGCACAGTTCCCCTTGGCCACCTGGCGCGGCGAGGACGCTCAGCGATTGCTCGGCAGCCGCGTGGTTACCGCGGTAATTCAGGATAACGTAGGCGCCGGCATGGCTAAGCGCGATGGCAATCGCACGACCGATTCCGCGGCTGGCACCGGTGACCAAGGCAATTTGACCGTTGAGACCCATCTAGTAGGAGGCCTATGCCGCTAGGCGTGATAAATCCTCTGGAACTTCGAAGTTACCGGCTTCGATTGTCGGCGCGATGCGCGTGATCAGTCCCTTCAGGATTTTACCGGGGCCGATCTCCAGAGCACGGGTGCAGCCCAACTCGGCTAGTTTCTTGACTGATTCTTCCCAACGAACCGGTCGTACGGCCTGTTCGGTGAGGAGTGATTTAACGCGGTGGGCGTTAAGATTAATGTCGGCGTCGACATTAGCAATCACTCCGACTGTAAATGGATGGATTTCAATGTCACCCAATATTTTACCGAGTCCCTCCGCCGCCGGCTTCATCAGTTGACAATGAAAAGGCGCGCTCACCGGCAAGTCCAAAACCCGTTTTGCCCCGCGCTCCTTCGCCAGTGCCATCGCACGACTGACGGCACTCTTTGTGCCGGCAATCACAACTTGTCCGGCGCCGTTGAAATTGGCCGGAGAAACCACCTCCCCATGGCTTGCCTCGGCGCATAGGGAGCGTACCTCATCCATCTCTAAACCCATGAGCACTGCCATCGCTCCTTCACCGGAAGGCACGGCATGCTGCATTAGGCGCCCGCGCTCACGCACGATCTTTAGCGCGTCGTCAAACCGCAGCGCTCCAACGGCAACCAAGGCGCTGTATTCGCCAAGGCTATGACCCGCGACGAACGCGGGGCGTAACGGCGTTTCTGTTTCGAGTACTCGCAACGCGGCGATCGACACCGCCAGGATGGCGGGTTGGGTGTTTTCGGTAAGTTTGAGCTCCGTTTCAGGCCCATAGAAGCAGAGTTCGCTCAACGAGTAACCGAGGGCATTGTCAGCCTCCGCGAAAATTCCTTTCGCTACCGCAAACTGGGTGTAGAAATCCTTGCCCATACCAACGTATTGGGATCCTTGCCCAGGGAAAACAAATGCAAGCTTGCTATTCTCCACTTCCCCTGCGCTCCCTTCGTGGACCCTCCGCTTCGGTTTTCTCACCTAATGATTCGATTTTGGATTTGAAGCGGTGCCATAGCTTTCGCGGCAACCCTTCTTTGTCTCCGGCCAAGCCATCCGCCGCGTCCAGATCGTCGGCGATGTGGCGATTCATATCGTGATCGATGGCGTCGCGGGCCGCG
>DASXSW010000561.1:0-3461 GCA_036505755.1 Binatia bacterium
CCGACGATGACGACGAGCTTCTTGCCGCGCGTGACAGCGGTGTAAAGGATGCTTCGGTGGAGCAGCAAATAGTGCGACATGTGCAGCGGGATGACGACCACCGGGTACTCGCTGCCTTGGCTTTTGTGGACGGAAGTGGCGTAGGCCAAGCCGATTTCGTCGAGCTCGTCGGAATCATACTTGACGATTTTCTCCAGGAAATCGACTTTGACGCTGCCGTCCTCCTTGTCGATACCGACGATTCGTCCCAGGTCGCCGTTGAAAACGCCCTTGTCGTAATTATTGCGTAGCTGCATGACTTTGTCGCCCACGCGCAGTGACGATCCGGTCCGCTCCAGGGCCGTGCCCCAGGGATTGAGCAGAGCTTGCAGTTCGCAGTTAAGGTTGATCGTTCCGAGCAAACCCCGATGCATCGGCGTCAGCACTTGAATCGCCTGCGCAACTTCATCCGTTGCCAAGCGGAGCAAGCGCGGCACCTCTTCGCTAACCAACGTCTTGACCTGTGCGAGAATTGCCTCTTCCGATTCCCGCGCTAGGAATAAGAAATCGCTGGCCGCTTTTTCATTGCCTAATATCAACGACTGTCCCTGCAAGATTCGGTGCGCGTTGACGACGATCAAACTTTCTCGTTCTTGGCGGAAAATCCGCCGCAGCACGATCTTCGGAACCACTCCCGAGTCGATCAAGTCGCGCAGCACACTCCCCGGGCCCACCGACGGCAGCTGATCGACATCGCCGATCAGAATCAGATGACTGTGCGGATCAACGGCGCGCAATAAATGATCCATCAACGCCAGATCGACCATCGACGTTTCATCGACGATGACGAAGTCGGCTTGCAGCGGATTATCTTCGCTTCGATGAAAGCCGCCCTCGCGTGGGTTGTATTCGAGCAAACGGTGAATCGTCATCGCTTCTTCGCCGGCACTTTCGCTCATTCGTTTGGCGGCGCGTCCGGTCGGCGCTGCCAGCACAAACGTGACCTTGGCGCGTCGCAAAATCGTCAACAGCGCCGTCAGAAGCGTTGTCTTTCCCGTTCCCGGCCCGCCGGTGATTACCAGAATCTTTTCGCGCAACGCTTGTTGGGTTGCGCGCATTTGGTCGTCGTCCAGTGTCACTGTCGACGGACCGAATAGCTCTGGACTAATGAGATCGATGGCACCTCGCGCGGCGGTTCCGGATACGCCCCACGGACTGATTATCTTTTCACTCTGCAAAGAGGAGGGGATAGACATCAGACGATGCAGCGCTTCGGCGACCCGTCGTTCGGCATGAAACAGCTCCGCCAAATACACGCGCGCGACGGTTCCATCGCCAGTCTCTTGCAATACCAATTCGCCTCGGCCAGCGAGTTTATCGACTGCGGCTTCAACCGGATCTTCCTCGACACTCAGAAGTCCGGCGGCGTTACGCTTGAGAAGCGCCAACGGCAAGAAACAGTGACCCTGGTCGGCGGACACCCTCAGAACGTGCAACACGCCGGCCTGAACACGCAACGGAAAATCTCCCCGAACACCGATGCGATCAGCAAGCCGATCCGCCAGGAGGAAACCGATGCCGTGCACGAGCTGCGCCAGCGCGTATGGATTCTCCCTCACTTGTTGAACCGTGTCCGCACCGAACACCCGGTAAATCCTCAACGCCAGCGAAGCGCCGACGCCATGGCCTTGCAGGAAAACCATGACATCCTGCATGCCGCGCTGCTTTTGCCAGGCCTGCATGATGCGGCGCGCTCGCACTTCGCCGATCCCATCGACCTCCAAAATCCTCAGGGGCTGTTCGGTTAAGACTCTCAAGGTATCGAGCCCGAACGCCGCGACCAGGCGCTTCGCATACGTAGCGCCGATCCCTTTGATCAAACCGGAACCGAGATACTTCTCGATCCCTTCGATGGTCGCGGGATCGACCTTTTCCCAATGATTGACTTGAAATTGCAAACCGTAGCGCGGATGGCGCTTCCAGACGCCTGCGACTTTGATCTCTTCACCTTCGGCAACGGGAAAGATTGTGCCGACCACGGTCACCCCGGGACCACCGTCCTCATCCAAGCGCGCCACAGTGTAGTGCGTTTCAGGATTCTGGTAGGTGATGCGGCTGATCGTGCCTTGAAGCGACGCGGTTTCGTTTTGCTTTTCGACCAAGGGAAATCCTCAGCGCGTTATCCTACTTGAAAGCGCCAACGGCGTAAACGATAGCCCTTGCCTTTTGCAAGAGGCGAGATAGAATTTTGCCCAACCGTGGATTTCCAGGCCTGCTGCTAACAATTGGCCGTCCCTCTTCTAATCCTTTGACACAAGCGCGAAACATCGCCGCCGTTTTCGCTGGTCGTATGTCCGGCGAGAAACAGGAGACGTATCCATGATTGTAGGAGATTTTTGGCTCGAGGCGCTCCTCATTTTGGCGCTGATCTTTGCCAACGGCTTTTTTGCCGCGTCGGAAATCGCCATGATCGCCACCCGTAAAAGCCGCATCGACGCATTGCTCGAAAGGGGTGTTAGCTCCGCGGCCGCGGTGGCACGGTTGAAAAACGATCCTGACCGCTTTTTGGCCACCGTTCAGATCGGCGTGACCATCGTGAGCTCCTTAGCTTCTGCCATCGGCGGCGCGGCGGCCATCAGCTACTTGAAGCCGCAGATCGCCGCTTTGCCCCTTCCGCTTGTCGCGCGCTGGGCTGAAGCGATCGCCCTCCTGATCGTGGTTTTGCCGATTTCCTACCTATCGCTGGTGCTCGGCGAGCTAGTACCGAAATCGTTAGCCCTGAGATATTCCGAGCAGATCGCCTGCTTTGTCGCCCGGCCCATCGAATTTCTCGCGCGGGTGAGCTCTTTGTTTGTCAAGGCGTTGACCGCGTCGAGCAACTTCGTTTTGAGACTCTTCGGCGGCGACGCCGGCGAAACCGCCAGTTTTATTTCCGTCGACGAAATTAAATCGCTGATCCGCGAGGGCGCCGCCAAAGGAATTTTCAACGAGACGGAAAGGGAATTGATCCATAGCGTCTTTGAGTTTACCGACACACCGGTAAAAGCAGTGATGATCCCGCGCACCGAGATCCATGCCATCGAGGTGCACGCCTCTCTGGCCGACGTCGCGAAGAGTTTCGTCGAGAGCGGTTTTTCGCGCATTCCGGTTTTCGAGGGCGAGTTGGATAAGGTCATTGGCATTCTTTACAACAAAGACGTTTTTAAAGCCTTGCAGGAGAAGAGCGACTTTCGCCTGCGCGACCACCTTCATCCGGCGTTTTTCGTTCCCAGCACGCTGCCGATCAGCGAATTGTTGAAACAACTCCAGCGCCGCCGGTTGGCGATGGCGCTGGTGGTGAACGAATTTGGTGAAGTCGAAGGACTCGCGACGCTGGAAGATCTGGTCGAGGAGATCGTCGGTGAGATCCGTGATGAATACGACCGCGAAGAGCACGGCCCGGTGGAACGGTTGCCCGACGGCTCCATGGTCATTCAAGGTTC
>DASXSW010000562.1:0-10460 GCA_036505755.1 Binatia bacterium
GGCAATACTCGGAATTCTCCCGAGACATCAGCAACATTTTCGATCATCTTTTTCACCTTGTCATGTCAGTAGTGACATTCGGCCGCACGCAAGAGCGAAATGCTCAGCGAAATTAGATTCGCAGCAACTATCAGAAGGACAGGCCGGCAGTCCTCAAACGACCGCCGCTCCGGGAAATGAATGCTGACCTATCTATTGATTATCGAGGGTTTGTAGCCACTCACAGTAGGTTGATTGTGTTAGTTTGTCAACGTTAATGTGCGCTGATTGCATTACAGTTTAGTCAAAGGTTACGGGCGACGTCGATTAATGGGTGACGCATCGGGGACTTGGGCCCGATTTGGGTCCGGTAAATATGTTCCCTCGCCGGTGGGCCCAGAAGCGATGGAGCCTATTCTAGTCGCGAATCGTGCGCGGAACCCGCGCGGTTCTTGCTGCGCGTAGATACCGGTCAAATTTTCTGCGAACAGTAGCCTGGACGAAAAAGATTTGGAGTGACTGAGGGGGATCTCACAAATCGTACACTGGACTGGATAGGGTCACGTGTTTTCCCATCGCGATCGCGTTGACGATGTCGGCGCGGCTGACGATGCCGACAATGTTATCCCGGTTTATCACCGGCAGTCGTTGAATTCGGTTTTTGCTCATGAGCTGAGCGATCTCTTCAATCGGCGTGTCTTCGGCGACGCTGATCACTTTTTTGCTCATGATCGCCTTAACATCTTTGCCCTTTTTGGCAACGATATCCATTTCGGAGACGATGCCGACGATTTTACCGTTTTTGCCAACGACCGGCGCGCCGCTGATCTGATTCTTGATGAGAGTCATTGCCAGCTTTTTTACCGGCATCGTCGGTTCGACCGTAATGATGTCTCGGGTCATAATCTCCTTGGCGATCATGTTGAATACCTCCTAGAGACCTTTTTCAGCGATCAACTCTGCCACGTCGCCGACACGACAACTATAGCCCCACTCGTTGTCGTACCAACTGAGTATCTTGGCCATTTTGCCCTCGAGTACAACGGTTGAAAGGCCGTCAACAATTGAGGATGCCGGATTACCACGAAAATCGCTGGAAACCAAGGGCTCGTCACAATAGGCCAAGATTCCATTCATTTTGCCGTCTGCAGCCTGCTTGAGAGAGTCGTTAACCGCTTCGACGGTGGCGGCTTTCTTGAGATCAACGACGAGATCGACGATCGACACGGTCGAGGTCGGAACGCGCAACGATAGTCCATGGAGCTTACCTTTGAGTTCGGGCATGACCAAACCGATAGCCTTCGCCGCGCCGGTGCTGGTCGGCACGATATTCATCGCCGCGGCCCGCGCTCGCCTCAAGTCTTTGTGCATCAGATCCAAGATGCGTTGATCATTGGTGTATGCATGGGTCGTGGTCATGAGGCCGCGTTCGATACCGAAACTATCATGCAGCACCTTGGCTACAGGTGCCAAACAGTTGGTCGTGCACGACGCATTCGAAACGATGTGATGCTTGCGCGGATCGTAATTTGAGTCGTTGACGCCGAGGACTAACGTGATGTCTTCATTCGTCGCCGGCGCCGTGATGATCGCTTTTTTCGCGCCGGCTTCCAAATGAGCACGCACGTGAGCGGCGTCGGTAAAAACTCCGGTGGACTCGATAACAATATCGACGCCGAGCCGTTTCCAAGGCAGGCGGGAAGGATCCTTTTCATTCAAAACGGCGATGTTGTGACCATCGATACTGATGACGCCTTCGCCGATCTCCACCTTACCCGGATAGACTCCGTAATTGGAGTCGTAGCGAAACAAATGCGCATTGGTTTTTAGGTCTGCCATGTCATTCACGGCGACAACCATCAGCCCGTTTTTGTGGCGCGCAAGCATGCTTCGCAAAACCAGCCGGCCGATCCGGCCAAAGCCGCTAATCGCGATTTTTGTTGTCATGTGATTTCCTTTCCAGTGGCCCATCAAGGCCATGTCAAGTTTTCAGATCTGTCGAAGGATGGACCTTGCATGGACGAGAATAGAACGTGTGATGTTCGCGCCGTGGAAACCTACGCTGAATTTAAATTTAACTCTCTGATGAGCTGTTCTCAACCTTGCGAAACGGCTTCCAGTTTCTCTTAGAAATAAGAAAAAAAACCTTCGCGCCAAGTCTTTACGTTGCGAATTTCCATGACTATTGCGCACTGGCACGGCTGTTGCGCTACCACGTGATGCGAGGGAATAAGATCTGCGAAAGTGAGGTAGAGATTATGAAAACGGAAGCAGTAACAATCGAGGAACCAAGAGTGGCCAGGTTGCTCTTCAGCGATCCGAGATTCGGCTGGCTGTGGCTGCCGCTGCGACTCTATCTTGGGTATATGTGGTTTGAGGCTGGCTGGCACAAGTTTGTCGATCCGAAATGGATGGGATCGGGCGAGGCATTGCTAGAGTATTGGAAGCGCGGCCTCAAGATGACACCCAAGCCGGCCATCGCCTTCGACTGGTATCGTGACTTTATTGAGTACCTGGTCAATGCTGAAGCCCACACCTGGTTCTCGAAGGTCATTATTTTTGGAGAGCTGGCGATCGCTATTGGTTTGATCCTTGGCGCGTTCGTCGGCGTCGCTGCATTCTTCGGTGGATTTATGAATTGGAGCTTTATTATGGCCGGATCGGCGTCGACCAACGGAATGCTCTTCGCGATCGCTACCTGGCTCGTGCTCGCGTGGCGTAACGCCGGCTGGATCGGTCTCGATCGTTGGTTGCTGCCGGCACTGGGCACTCCTTGGAAGTGTGGACGCCTATTCGAAGTGCGCAGAACGGTTAAAGTGACTTAACGAAATGATGAACGGGCGGGCCTGGAGATTACTCCAGCAAGCTTCGGAGAAAGGAGAAAAGAGTCATGGAAGATTTCGCAGATGTAAACGTGATGTTTGATTTAACAAGAGCGCCGGAGGGGATCTCGCCGGTTGAAAGATTGCTCAATGAATTTGAAGCGCACGAATCCAAGGAGGAAAAAGCCCTTGAATTCTACAGAAACGCATCTGCGCACATGCCCAATCCGATGACTCGCTTCCTGATGCAACTGATCGTGTCCGATGAAGAGAAACATCGGGCGGTGATGCACGCGATGGTTGCGACCTTGAAGGGCAGTCTGACATGGACAAAACCGGCGGATAGCCTCGAAGGAGCCGGGAATCTCGCAAGCATGAACGCGAAGTTGCGCGAGGTTACCGAAGGTTTCATCCGGCTTGAAAAAGAGGGGATAGAAGAATACAAAACTCTTATCAAAGCAAGCAGCGGATACTATCACGGTCTTTTTAAAATTCTTTTAGACTCGATGGTCCGGGATTCCGAAAAGCATGTCGAGCTGCTTGAGTTTCTCAAGAAGAATTTGAAAGAGACATGAGCAACAAGGAGTTCTTCGATCCCTTCACGCGTTTCGCGGAGATCGAACGGTTAGTGGCGAAAATCTATTTTCGCTTTTCGCATCTCTTTCTTCATCAGCCGGAGCTGAGGGACTTCTGGTGGCAAATGGCTAAGGAGGAGGAGCAACACGGCTCCATTCTCTCTGCGTGCAAAGCGTTGATCGAAAATTATGATGACGAAACTCTCGATCCGAGTATCAGCGCCGACAAAGCTCAAGAGCTTAAGGACCGACTGCTTTCCTTTTTGGCTCAAGGAATTCCCTCCCTTGCTGTGGAGGAGGCGTTTCGCATTGCAATAGAGATTGAAAGCTCGGAGATCGACGCGATTTACAGCAAGCTGCTGCAGCTTGGCGGACCGCAGATCGGTAAGACGATGGAGAACCTGGGTGTTCCCGCTAGCGTTCAAAGACAAAAGCTTAAAATCGCGCTGCACCGATATTGTTCTAATCCAGATCTAATTCGCGCGGCGGAGCGACTCTGACTGTACTCCCTTCATTTCGATCGTATTGACACTTTTCCTCTCCACCCTTATGTTTCCGAACGGCGCTTACGGGTAGTTTTTCGGTCCTCGCCGTTTGCGCGCCGACGTTCCGATAGCTCATGGAAACTCACTTCGACAACATCATCGGCAAGAGCAAGGCGATCCGCGACGTTTTGGAGCTGGTCAAGAAAGTCGCCAACACGCAAGCGACGGTGCTCATCACCGGCGACAGCGGCACGGGCAAGGAACTGATCGCGCTGGCCCTCCATTCTCATAGTGATCGAAAAGACAAACTTTTCTTGCCGGTCAATTGCGGCGCGCTGCCCGAAACGTTGTTGGAAAGCCTCCTGTTTGGCCACATGAAAGGTTCTTTCACCGGAGCGTTCGCCAACCAGGAAGGATTATTTGAAAAGGCGAGAGGCGGCACGATTTTCCTGGACGAGATCGGCGAGATTCCGCAGCACCTTCAAGTCAAACTGCTGAGAGCTCTAGAAGCAAAGGAGATCTTGCCCATCGGCAACACGACGCCGCGGCGCATCGACGTTCGCGTGCTGGCGGCGACCAATCGAAATCTCGCGAAAGAGGTCGAGGCGGGACGCTTTCGCGAGGATCTGTACTATCGCCTAAACGTCATGGAAATTCATATTCCGCCGTTGAAGGAACGGCCGGAAGACATTCCGCTATTGGTCGATTATTTTATTAGGCGTCACAACCCCGAGCTGAAAAAGACCTTTCTGGGCATCGAGGACGATGCATCGCATGTGCTGATGTCGCTGCAATGGAGAGGTAACGTGCGCGAGCTCGACAACGTCATCGAGCACACCATGATCCTCGCCGACGGGGAGAAGATTACGATGAAGGACTTGCCCGCTTCTGTTGTGGCCAGTAGTCAAGGTAACGCTGCGTTTACATTTAATCTCAAGGATGCCCTGCGGCAATTCGAAAAGCAGCACATCCTGCGCGCCCTCGAACAAGCCGGGCAGGATCGAAAAGAAGCGGCCAAGCTCTTAGATATAAGCCTTTCCTCGCTCTACCGTAAAATCGAGGAGTTAGAAATTTCCTAGCGCTCGGCTGCTAGCCCGTTCCTTCCCTATGGTTGGGTTTCCAGCCAAATTCCAGCTTCTGATAGTCGTGTGACCATTCCTTCTATTGCTTAAGAAATACAGAACATTTTTCGCTGAATTTCCGCAGTGGCATTGTTATTGCGGTGTCTCTCCTCAATGCGAGAGTGCAAATGTGAGCGTTCATTTAACGAAACGTAAGATGTGTGACCGTTGGACACAAGAATCGTTGATTGAAGCAATGATGGAGGCCGATTTCTATCCCAAGCTTCCCGCTGCGATTACTCACAAGGAAACCCACATCTCGCATCTCTTTTTCGCCAACGATCTCGTTTACAAGATCAAAAAGGCGGTTCGTTATTCTTTCCTTGATTTCTCGACGCTTGCTAAGCGGCGCTATTATCTGCAGGAGGAATTTCGGTTAAACCGGCGGCTCGCACCATCAGTCTACCTCGGTGTGATACCGATTGGATTTGATGAGTCCGGATGGAGACTCGGCGGATGGGCGGAGCCACGAGAATATACGCTGGTGATGCGCCGGTTACCGGAGAAGCGGATGCTGCCGTTTCTCTTGGAAACCCAGCAAATCACGCCGGATATGATGTGGGGCTTGGCTGAGCATCTTGCTAAATTCCACGCAACCGCCGAGAGGGTTCAGGCCGTTGACCCCACAGCTTACTTATCGATCATGGAAGATCGATGAAACGGGAATCTGACCGAGTTGGAGCCCTTCGTACGGGATTCGGCGGACTGCGAGCGCTTGCAAGCGATCAAGAGTTTCGGCGCACGCTTCCTGCGTGATCATCGCGGCCTTTTTGTTCGGCGCGCGATAGAGGGATGGGTTCGCGATGTTCACGGCGATCTTCACGCCGAGCATGTCTGCTTCGCGCCGGAAGGGATTCAGATCTTCGACTGCATTGAATTCAGCCCAACATTGCGCCGTTGCGATCTCGCTTCGGAAATCGCTTTTCTCTTGATGGATCTATCGGTTCGCGGGGGTGAAACTCTTCGTAAGCCGTTCGTGACGCGGTACTGTGAATTGATGACCGATCCGGAACTGCTGAGCTTACTGCCGTTTTACGAATGTTATTGGGCGCTCGTGCGCGCCAAAGTGCATGCCTTGCGTCTGCACAAGTGGAACGAGGACGCGTCGCGATATTTTCGTTATGCGGCGCGGCTTACCTGGCAACCCTTCCAACCTTTTCTTGTGCTGATCTGCGGTTTGAGTGGAAGCGGCAAGTCGACGCTGGCGCGCGAGCTAGGCGAACGACTAGGGATGGCCGTGATCAATTCTGATGTCGTGCGAAAGGCGATTGCTGGCAAGAGCGGCTACGATATCGCACCGCTGAACGAGGGGATTTACAGTCCGACGATGACGGCAAAGACCTACGCCCGCATGGCGCGGCAGGCAGAGAGGCAAATTCTCCTGGGACAAGGGGCGATTTTGGACGCGACGTTCATTCGAAAAGCACAACGAAGAAAAAATGGTTCAGCTCGCCGTGAAACATAAAGTCCCAATATTTTTGATCCACTGCTTCGCTACCGATGAGCTAACCCATCGACGGCTGGCCGCGAGAGCCGCGGATGGACGCGATGTCTCGGACGGGCGCTGGGAAATCTACTTAAATCAGAAAACCGCCTACGAACCGTTAGATGAGATTTCTTCAGAAAAGCGTCTTGATGTCGATACCAAACTCCCGGTACAAGACTTGGGACGCGCCGTTGAGATTTTTCTGCGATCGCAGCTGAAATAATAAAGTTGACGGACCAGCACGAGGCGCTTAGCCATTCGTTCCTTCACGAAACTCAAGACGGGACTCTGAGACTCTCAAACGAGCGGCTGGATTTTTTTTCGTAGTGCGAGGTACGGAATAAAGCGCCACGAGATGGAAGGCTTAGCCGATTGTGAGCTTTTAGCCGCAGGTTGGCAGTCGATACAGAACTGAGTCTCGGGGCTAACCTGCAAACGTTCGAGGTCGATGGGCTCGTGGCATGATAGGCAAAGGCCGTAACGCCTCGGGTCACGCAGCTTAAGTGCGTCGTCGATCCGGCCTATTTCGGTTCGGAACGAATCGGTCAAACGTTGGAGCAAATTAATTCTACATTCGAAAGTAGCTAGGTCCGCCCATTCGGTGTTACGTTCGACAGTTCGTCTTTCTTTCTCAAGATGGCGTAGCGTCCTTTCGACTTCGGTTCTTCGGCACCGAAGCCTGTGAAAATATTCTTTATCCATAGTCGCTCCTCGTTATCCGGCCGGCAGCTCGGCTATTCCTGAACTCAATTTGCCAATAATTACCCGCAGCACGCCGTCGTTGAATTCCACTTCGATGGCCTCTCGATTGACCGAATGAGGCAAAGCTAGGCTCCGAACGAACTGTCCTGTCAATCGCTCGATGGTATGAAAGCGCCCGTCGGCAGCGCCGTGTTGGACGATTCTCCGCCCCCGAAGAATCAATTCGGTGTCGACAATCTCGACTTGCACATCTTCTGGCTTTACGCCCGCGAGATCGGCTTCAAGAATGAAGGCGTCGTCGTTCTCATAAAAATCTACCGATGGATACCAGCTGCGAAGTTCGCGATTACATTGCCACGGCTGACGAACCAGGTCGTTGAAGAGCCGTTGCGCGCCGTCGGAAACGCGTAGTGGAAAGGACCAATAGTTGTCTTCTTTCGCCATTGCTAGCTCCGGTCACTCCAGTCTCTCGCTAATTACTAGCGCAAGAAAGATGCCATCGCGGTTCACCGAACTGTGCGAAACTTAATGCTTCATATTGGCTGGCGATGCATTCTCTTCATTGAGGGTTCTTGTTTCTGCGGCAAGCGGCTGAATGTTTTCTTACGACTGCGAAAATTCATTGTGTATCAGTCGAAGAAAACAATCAGATCTGCTGGCATGTGAGTTGCTCAATACCGAAGTGGCGAAGATTCGAAACAAGGTCATGAGCACGACCGAAGAGGGCCAACGCTAAAAGAGATCAAGGTGAAAGTCGAATGAGATGAATGCTGGGGGGGGTGCTGGAGGGCAGTACCCTAGAGGAGAAGAGGAGGCCAGTATGTACAGCAAAATACTAATACCGCTGGACGGTTCCAAGACGGCAGAAAACGTGCTGCCCTTCGCTCGCTGTTTCGCACGGAGTTTGCAGATCCCGGTCGAGTTGATGGCCGTCGTGGATATGACTGAAGTGGCGCGCAACGTTTCGGCGGCAGAGAATTTATTCCTCGACTCGCTGATGGACGATGAGGCCAGAAGGTATCGTAATTACTTAGAGACGGTCGCCAAGAACTTTCCCGTCGGAAGCGCGCAATGCACGGTGAAAAAGGGCAAAGCAGCTGACGTCATTATAGAGTCAACTACCGGGGAAAAAGAAACGCTGATCGCTATGGCGACCCACGGCCGCTCGAGCATTGGTCGCTTCTTGTTAGGGAGCGTGGCGGAAAAAGTTTTACGAGGTGCGTCAAATCCATTGCTATTGGTGCGAGCGACGGAAAAAACCCCGACGCCGTGGGACATGCCTGCATTGAAATCGATCGTGGTTCCTTTGGATGGTTCGGAATTGGCGGAAAGCGTTTTGCCGTCCGTTGAAGAGTTAGCAAAGAAGCTCGATTTAGAAGTGACACTGTTAGCTATTTACGGTGTTCCCTATAGCGCTTCTTCAGCCGGCGAAGGCCTTTACAGTACAACTCGGATCGAGGCGTTCACTGCCCGACTCCGTACAGAAACCCTTGAGTATCTTGAAAAGAAAGCAGCGGAGCTAAAAGGCAAAGGGGTCGACAAAGTATCTTTTGTCGCTAAGGAGGGTCTCGCCGCCGACGAGATCATATCAACCGCGCACCGCACGCCCGACAACTTGATCGCTATGTGCACCCATGGGCGTGCGGGAGTAACGCGCTGGCTCTTAGGGAGCGTGACCGAAACGATTGTGCGTCACTCCGGGGAACCGGTTTTGGTGGTGCGAGCGAGGAGTTGATCAGAGTTTGGATCGTGTTCGATCGCCGAGCAGGTAAAGGAGTCGCGTATGAGTATGCTAAAAAAGATTCTTGCACCGACAGACTTTTCTGAGCTTTCGGCTAGAGGAGTGCGCTACGCGTGTCAATTAGGCAAAGATGTCGGCGCGGAGCTGATCATTTTCAACGTCGTATTATTGGATGAAACCAATACCATCAACACGCAAGAGATGGAACGACACAAAGCACGCCTCTATAACTTTGCCGCCGAGAAAGTCGCCGATGCCGGTGTCGGATTAAAAATACGTCAAGTCGTCGATGCCGGCCAGCCATTCGGTGCCATCGTCGACTGCGCCGAGAGGGAAGGCGTCGACTTGATCGTCATGTCTTCGCACGGTCGAAGCGGACTGTCCCGTATGCTGATCGGCAGCGTCACGGACAAAATCTTACGTGGAGCGCCCTGCCCCGTGCTGGTGGTGCCATTAGAGAAAGGAGATTAGACCTGAAATGAAGACCACAAAGATTCTCGTTCCAACAGATCTTTCCAAACTGTCGCGTAGCGCTCTCAGCTACGCCATGGAGATGGCGGCGGCGCAAAAGGCAGAGGTGATCGTTTTGAGCGTCATCGGCGAGGAGGGTGAATGGTTCGGTAAGGACGACGCGTGCAATCCTGCAAAGGCTTTAGTCCCGGAGCAAGAAAGACAATTAGATCAGTTTGTCAAAGAAAACTGCGCCGAGTTCCTCGACCAGGTCGAGATTCAACAAATCGTCGATGTCGGCGTACCCTACAAAGAAATTGTTCGAAAGGCCGAACAAGAAAAAGCTGATATGATCGTGATGTCGACGCATGGACGCACCGGCTTAGAACACTTGATGTTAGGAAGCGTCACAGAAAAAGTTTTGGCGCATGCGCCGTGTCCGGTATTGTCGATTCGACCGCACAAGTGAACTCCTAAAAGAGGAGGGCCATGCCGAAGCATTGGCGTTGGAAAAATATCATGAAAACAAGACAAAAGAAGTTTAATCTTGGGTTGGCGGCACTCTTGTTTTTCCTGTTGCCCAGCATGCTTCATGCGTACGAGGAAATTGTGGTCAAAGACGGGGCGAAGATTCGTGGTGCCGTGAAAGTCGAAGGTATGCTCCCGAAGCTCAAGCCGCTACAGATTACGAAATATAAGGAGGTCTGCAAGGACGTGCCGAATGAGAGCCTTATTGTCGGCCCGGCCCAGGGACTTCGCTACGCGGTGGTAACTTTAGAAAGTGTCGGCAAAGGCAAAGCCGTGGAGAAGGAGACTGTCCACGAGCTAGATAATATGAAGTGTCACTTCAGCCCTCATGTCCAAGCAGCGAGCGTCGGGCAGTTCGTAGTGGTCAAAAATTCGGATCCCATTCTTCACACGGCCCATGCCCTTTTCACAAACGAGCAACCTCAATTCAATGTCGGACTTTACCCTGGGCGAGTTATCCGCAAGCCGCTCATTGCGGCCGGCATCGTCAAGATTGGCTGCGAAGTCCATCCTTGGATGACGGCCTATATCGTGGTTACCGAGCATCCGTATCACGCTATATCGGATATCT
>DASXSW010000563.1:0-3101 GCA_036505755.1 Binatia bacterium
GAAGCCGGAGATTCGCCGGGTCGAAGAGCTGAAAGGAAAAAAGATCGGCATCTCACGGTTCGGCTCGGCGACGGACTTTGGCTTGCGCTTCGCGGAAACCCAATGGCCGATCAAGCGGCAACGCGATTTTGCCGTGATCCAGATGGGCGGCGTGACCGACATCTTGGCCGCGCTTCGAACCGGCGGCGTGGATGCCGGCGTGATCAACGCCGAGCTTGCCATCCTGGCGCGGCGGGACGGTTTCAGAGAGGTGGCGGATATCTCGAAGATGGGTCTCAGCTTTCCCACCTCGTCGATCGTCACCACGCGTTCCTACATCAAGCGTAATGAAAACACGGTGCGAAAATTCGTCCGCGCTTATGCTGACGGCGTCCACTACGGCAAGACGCAGCGCGCGTTCAGTGTTCAGGTGATGAGCAAATACATGCGCAATAATGACCTCGCGCTGGTCAACGATCTGTACGATCTATACATCATCCAGAACATCCCAAGAATTCCGCGGCCATTGCCCGAGGCCGTTAAAACGGTCCTCGACCAGCTGGCGGAAACCGATCCGCGGGCAGCCAATCTCAAGCCCGAACAATTCATCGACGCGCGCTTTTTTCAGGAGCTGGAGAAGGAAGGGTTCATCCAAAAATTGTGGAAGTGATGATGGCGACATGACAAGCATGGACGATGTGCAACGCAGAATTTGTGTTTTCACCGGCTCCCGATATGGGTCGTCTGCCGTGTACAAAGAAGCGACGCGGCAGCTCGGAAGTGAACTCGTAAGGCGCGGTTACGGGCTCGTTTATGGAGGGGGTAATGTCGGACTCATGAATGTGATCGCCAATACGATGCTAGAACTCGGCGGCCACGTTACCGGCGTGATTCCGAATTCGTTGGTAAGCAAAGAAGTCGCGCACCGCGGATTAGCGGATTTGCGCGTGGTCAATTCCATGCACGAGCGCAAAGCGCTGATGGCGGAACTCTCGGACGGATTTATCGCCATGCCCGGCGGCATCGGCACGATGGAAGAATTCTTCGAAGTTTTGAGCTGGGCTCAGCTCGGTCTACACGAAAAGCCCTGTGGGCTATTGAACATCTCCGGTTATTACGATCACTTGATTGAGTTCCTCGATTACGCAGTGGCGCAGGATTTCATCAAATCGAAGGACCGAACTCTCATGATCGTCGAAGAGCAGCCAGAAAAATTACTCAACCGTTTTGAGCAAGCATGGATATCTCGCCCGCCTAAACGATTCAACTCAACCGTTACCTGACCCCCCTGAAGAGATGGGGTTGCGTATTGGGCCAGATCCAACAGAAATTTCTGCGATTCAAGAAAGACCCTTTCGAGCCGGAGACAAGTTAACGGGAATGGATTCGACTAAGGATAACGCTGCGAGATTTGGGGTTTTGACTCCAGCGGAGGGCGAGACACTCGGAGCCATCGCCGAGCGAATTTTTCCCAAGACCGACACGCCCGGCGCGGTTGAGATCGGTGTGCTCAATTACATCGACATCGCTTTGGCGGGCGACTATGCGCCGCTCGTGCCGCTGTACCGACAAGGACTTCGAGCCGTCGAACGCTTTGCGCTGTCAAAATTTGCCGAACGTTTTTCCGATCTGACGGAGGAGCAAAAGGACGTCGTATTGGCAGAGTTCGAGACGGGGTCGGTGCGTGGGTTCAAAAAAGCGGCGGAATTTTTCGAGACCGTGCGCTACCACGTGTTGGAAGGGGTCTTCTGCGAGCCGCAGTACGGCGGCAACAAGGACATGATCGGTTGGCGCCTGGTCAACTTTCCCGGACAACAGTTCGGTTACGCCGATGCCTACGTCAACAAGCGAGTCGATTTGGAACCGATAGCGGTGGATTACACCAAGGTGGAAAAAAAGTGACCTCGACGCAATCGATTGCCGATGTCTGCATCGTGGGAGTCGGCGGATTGGGCGGCATCATCGCCAAAGAACTTGCATCCGCCGGACTGAAGGTCGTGGGCTTTGAACGTGGTCCCGCTCCGAAAAAAGAAGACTACGCACCGCGGGATTCGATCCGTTTTCTCATTCGCCCCGAGCAATTGGAGTGGGTGCGCCATGAGCCGACGACCACAAGAAAAAAAGTTGGCGACAAGACGCAGCTCCAGTATCGCACCAGTCCCCTCAACGTCCTGGGCGGCGCTTTGCTTCACTGGACCGGACAATCATCGCGTTACATGCCCAGTGATTTCAAACTCTTCACCAATGAAATCGACAGCGGCAACGCCGATCGCGCCAACGCCGACTTGGCCGGATATGACATCATTGACTGGCCGCTCAGCTACGATGACCTGGAACCTTACTACGAACGCTTCGAATGGGAGTTTGGAGTATCGGGTCAAGCGGGAGCCAATCCATTCGCTGGACCCCGCAAGCGCGGTTTTCCGCTGCCGCCGCTGCGCCACAGCGCGCGGATGAAATTGTTCGCTGAAGCCTGCAGCAAATTAGGTTACCATCCATACGACACCGCGGCCGGAATTCTCTCCCAGCCCTATCGCCCGCTCGAGCCGTTCGATACGCGCATTCCTGAACGCCTGGCTTGTGTCTACTGCGGTCACTGTAATTTTTATGGCTGCCATGTCCACGCGAAGTCGGCGACGCTTTATGTCACGATCCCGGTGGCGCTTGAAACCGGCAACTTTGATCTCAGAACAAGATCCAAAGTTTTTCGCATCAATAGCGATAGCGCAGGAGAAGTAACCGGGGTGAGTTATTTCGACGCTGACGGCCAAATGCGAGAACAGCGTGCCCGCGTGGTGATCTTGAGCGCCTTCGTCTTTGAGCACGCGCGTCTTTTGCTTTTGTCCAAGACCGAGTCACGACGATTTTCGAAAGGATTGGCGAACAGCAGTGGCTACGTTGGTCGAAATATCATGGCGCACGGCGACGTGCGCGCGATGGGAGTATTCGATGATTTCATCATTAATGGTTTTATCGGCCCGGGCTCAGCGGCAATGCGCATTGACGATTTCAACGGCAATAATTTCGACCACGCCGGCCTGGGATTTATCCGCGGCGGAACGATCGGCACCAGCGGTGATGGCACGCCGGTGACACGGATCGATGTGTTGCCGCCCGGCGTC
>DASXSW010000564.1:0-5517 GCA_036505755.1 Binatia bacterium
TCTCGCGCCACTCGGGGAATGAGCCGGAGGACCGTGAGGAACCTCCATGCGCCGCCAAAGCGAGAAACAACTTCGATGGCCGCGTCGCTGCGCACGAGCATTCTCCCACGCGAAATCAATACAAAAGTCTGAACGTCTGCCGGGTCCAGTCCCTGACTCCGGCAAATCTCTCTCCCAATCTCTGACTGAAGTGGGGCGAAATAGAAAATTGCCGCTCGGTCATGACGAATAATGAACTGCACCGACGCAGTGCAGAGAATGCAGACGCCGTCGAATAAGACAAGGGTATCAGGGAATTGTGTCACGTCGCGCGCTGTTAGCAAACAACGCTTTGCTTCCGGAAAATCAACCGCGATAAAAAAATTATGACCATGAAGCCTCACCGCGGATAGAGCTCACGACAATACACAGGCACATCGCAATAGGCGCTAGAAGGTACGCCCGAAGTCTTTTACGCGGTTTCACTTCGCAACTACTAAGTGAGTTGGTCAGTGCATCTCACCGACGCTTTCACTTCATAGGCGATTCTATAAACGATTTCGCCACGTGACAGTGAAACGTAGAGTCGGACAAACACTACACTATTTTCAGCCATCGCTCCCAATTGCTAGACTCATGGCAGCGTCTTAAGCCGCTCTCGCATCTCCTGCGCTGAGATCTCTTGGCCGTACAAAGGGCCTCCCTGTTCAAAAACCTTGGAGCGTTGGAGCGAGCCAAGGATCACCGGGTCGAATCCCGCGTCGCGCACCAAGGCTGACGCAACCTTCAACGCTTCCTCATCGTTGCCGGCCATAGGAATCGCAATACGCCCCTCCGGACGGTTAGAAAGACTGGCGACTTTGCGAAAGTTCAGCGTGTTAAACGCACGGACAATTCGCGCACCGGCTAATAATTTCGCCGACGTAAGCCCAACTCCATTTTGTCGGGCTTCCTTCGCAATCTCACCATCGCGCGCCAGAACGGCGTTGCCGGCATCGAGCACAATCTTTCCTACGAACTCTTTGGCGTAATCCGTGCCGAGCTGCGGGTATGCACTGTAGGGCACGCCGATAAAAACAACATCGCCAAATGTTAAGGCTTCTTTTACGGTGCCGGCGCGAGCGAGTTGGCCGAGACCATCGACAAGTTGCTTGAGATTCTGCGGATTACGGGAAGAGAAGAGAACCTGATGGCCAGCTTTCACCCACAGCGTTCCCACCGTGCTACCGATGTTACCGGAGCCGATTATGCCAATTTTCACGGCTGAGGCGCTCGTGGCCGACTGGGCAAAGGAAGTTTCGTGCGGAACGCCAACCGAGAGTGCGATTAAAGCCAACTCAACGACCCGGTAAAATACCCAACGAGACCAATTCGAGAAAGTGATTTTCGTCATAACAGGCTTCCTTTCATTTGCACCGTTTGGTTTCCCGTTATCTTAAACGAATTGAATGATTTAAACTGCTTGACGGTTTGAACAACTCTTTGATCGTTAGCGCGGATAAAGCTCCTTTATAAATCCTTCCTTCGCCAACTGTTCCAGAGGCGCGGGATCGTAGAACTGGCGAACATCGATGCCTTTGGCTTTGGGATTTCGCGTGGCGATATCTTCGATGACCGCTTCCATTTCCGCATGCGTTACTGTGGGGATATCTCGGATATAGCCGAGAATGTAGCTTTTGAACGCACTGGCAAGAAGCTTGGTATCCGTGGTCCGTGTGTACTTGCCGAGAATGCGAATTGTGACATCTGGATTGGCCTTGGCGTATTTGATGCCTTCAAGCGTCGCTTTCAGAAATCGATTGACCATCTGCGGCCGACTGCGCACGAACGAATCGGTCGTCACCAGCGCGGTTCCAGGATAGCGGTATTTGAGATTGGCTAGATTCATGAACTCACGGTAGCCGAGCTCCTTGGCTCTTTCCAGAGTCGGCGAGGAAATTAAAGCGCCCTGGATCACACCCTGCTGCATGAAGAGCAGGTTTTCCGGCACGCCTCCGGTCTGGATCATCTTGATGTCCTTGTTGGGATCGAGGCCTAACTCGCTTGCGGCTCTGCGCAATCCCAAATCCGTCAGCGAACCAAACCGGCTGACGCCGAAAGTTTTGCCCTTGAGATCCTGTGCAGTGGCAATTTTCGGTGTGGTCACGAGACTCATGGGGATAACATTGATGGTTGTACCGATCACAGTGAGATCGGAGCCCGACAAGTGCGACAGCGCGGCGGCCGCGCCCGATCCCTGGACGATTTGCGTGTCGCCGGAAATCAATGTGGCAATTGCCTGAGCTCCCGCGACGTAAATGATGCGGACGTCGAGGCCGTATTTTTTATAGATCCCCGCTTCATAGTGAACCCAAGTCGTAATCGATGTCGCCGCAATCGACGAATAGCAGACGTTGAGCTTTTCGGGCTCGGCAGCTTGAGCGTAGCGACTGGATCGGATCATATTTAATCCGAGCCAGAGAATCAGGGTTATGGTAACAGTTCGAAAAAGTCTCATCGGACAAACCCTTCGTTCTTAGCCGCGAATGCGCTCATTGCTGCATCCCCGTTCTCGTCGCCGACCTTAGAGAACGGTCTACCGTAAGTCAAGGTGAACGTGCGCATCGCGTTGAGTTGGCCTGTTGCCTATGATATTTCCGGTCGAGTTAGTGGGGCTAGTAGTATTCCATGATTGATATACCAAGGAAAGTTGGCGTCGTCGGGCTCGGAGTCATGGGATTCGACATCGCCTTTCTCTACGCCATGAAAGGCTTTCAGACCGTCGTCTACGACGCTTCCAAAGCGGTCATGAACTCGCTCAGCGATCGCAGAGAGCAAACCATTGATCGGCTCAAGAAGCGAAATCGCATCAGTGATGCCGAGACGGAGAACATTCGCAACCTGCTCACGGCGTCGCCCGGTCTCGGCGGGTTGGCACAAATGGATCTAGTGACAGAGGCCGTTTCGGAAAACAGCAAGACTAAGCTGGCTGTGTATCGAGCTTTACGTGACGCCGGATTCTCGGGCATTCTCACTACGAACACGTCGTCGGTAACGCGTGCAACGTTACTCGCCGGCGGCGACTACGATCGAGGAAAATTCGTTTTAACTCACTTCTTCAATCCGGTGCTCTATACCCAGATGGTCGAAGTCGTCAAAGGCGACATGGCAGCGACCCAAGGGGATGCCATGATTTCGTTTTTAAAGGAAATCGGCCGCCAGCCGGTCGAGACCCATGACATTTCCGGCTTCGTTTCCAACGGCATCCTCATGGTCTATGCCGTCATGGCGCTTCGCTTGTTGGAACGCGGCGCGCGCATCGACGCCGTCGATCAAGCGGCCAAAGAACTCAAGCTTCTTCCGCCCTTGATCAGCTTCGACAGTTGGAAGCCATCGATCGTAGAAGATGTAACGCGCGTCATGTTTGAGCTCAGAGGCGATGCTTTTTTGCGCTCGTCGAAACTGCTCGTGCGGCTGGCGAAAGACAACCCTACGTTCTACGTTGATCGATTACCGAATCCGAAAATTTACGAACTTGCTGAAGCGCGCGGCCGAACGCTCGACGACGAGACCATCAAAAGGGCGCTGCTGACATCGCTGATCATTGCCGCCGCCCGCGTCGCTGAGCTCGGCGAATCTCCCGCCACAGTGGATTTCGTTGCCACCGAGGGAATCAAGATGCCGCAGCCGCCGTTGAAACAAATAGATGAAATCGGGTCGGCGGCAGTTCTCGCTGATTTGGAAAAAACCAATCTCAAACTCGGAGATCAGCCAATGCCTGTGCCTGCGCTCCTCGCCCAAATGGCCGAGGAAAAGCAAACCTTTTACAAAAACGACCAAACCAACCCGTGGTTGTTAGCTCACGCGGGACGGACACAGACGCATGCGAGCCATTGACGTTCACGTGCATCCGAGCACACGCGGGCTCGATGCGCACGCCTGTAGCTACTTTAGGCGAAATCTAAACGAAATCCCTCGAACGGAAGAAACGTTCTCGGATCTCTATATAAAGCATGATGTGAAAGCCTTGCTGATCGGCTGGCATCCGTCCACAGTCAAGGAAGGCAGCCGCAACAGCAACGATCACGTGATCGATCTCGCGACCAAGTACCCGGACGCGTTCGCGGGAATTCTCGCATCATTGGACATCAATGCTGAGGATATAACGAAGGTCGCCCGCTATGCTCAGGAGCTGGCGGGCAATCCAAAAGTCGTCGGCTTCAAATTTCATCCTCCCGATCAAGGATTTTATCCGAGCGATAGAAAACTTTACGCCATTTGGGAGGTTCTTCAGGCGGGCGCCAAGCCGCTCATGTTTCATGTCGGTTTTACGGTGCTCGGGGCCAATACCGACGGTGGCGGCGGCATCGCCCTGGATTACGGCAGGCCGATTCACCTTGATACGCTGGCACGCGATTTCCCGCGCATGAAAATCATCGCGGCGCATCCAGGATGGCCTTGGGAACAAGAACTCATTGGCGTCGTGACGCACAAAAAAAACGTCCACGTCGATACCTCTGGCTATCTCGCTGAGCAGCTGCCGGAAATCTTTCTGAAAGCGATCGGCAGCCGGCTCCAGGACAAGGCGCTTTTCGGCACTGACTTTCCGTACGTGGATCTCGAAAAGGCGCTCGCGAGTTTCGATAAAGTCGGCTTCAAGCAACCCGCGAAAGACAAAATTTTATTTGCCAATGCACAAGCGCTTTTCGGAGTCTAGACAGCTTTTTGTTAAAGCTTGATAGCAAAGTAAATTAACGCCGCTAATTCCGATCCCCTCGCCCGCTTTGCGGGATAAGGGTGAGGGCAAGCCAACGGCCACCCTCACCTTAATCCGCCTAAGGAGGGCGAGGAAAAGGAGGGGGCACTGTGATGTTTTTGAGGACGCCAAGAACTGGGGCGCTTCAATTCGCTGCTTTTGCGGTCTCAGTTTTGCTCGGACTATCTTCGACACAAGCCGCTGCACTCGAACGCCTTCGCGTCGGATACCCGTCGCCGAGCGCCAACTTCTATCCGCTCTTTGCGACCAAAGAGGCAAATCTCTTTGAAAAATACGGCTTCGAACCCGAAATGATCTATATCCAAGGCGTCCAGTTGATTGCCGTACACGTGGCGGGCCAGCTGGATTTCTCGTCGGTCTCCGGTCTGGTGTTTCTCCAAGCGTCGGTGGAAGGATCGGACCTTATTCTGCTCGCCAGCTCCAACGATAGCCAGCCCATGAAACTCATGGTTCACAGCGGCATCTCCGGGCCCAAAGACCTCAAAGGAAAAACCGTCGCGGTCACTCGCTTTGGCTCTCTTACGGATCTGCTGCTTCGGCCGGTCCTTAAAAATTGGGGATTGGAACCGCAGAAGGATGTGAAGCTCTTACAGATCGGCAGATTGCCGGACATGGTCGTCGCCATTGCTCAGAAGAAGGTCGATGGCGGCGTGATCTCTTTTCCTAATTCGTTGCAGGCCGAGAAAATGGGCGTCAAGACGCTTCTGGACTTTGCCGACTCCGGATTGGACATTCCCTCCACTACGGTGGTGGCGAGCCGCAAATACGCTAACGCTCACAGA
>DASXSW010000565.1:0-2078 GCA_036505755.1 Binatia bacterium
CCAAAGAGCGGGACGTGTTGGGTTACGACCCGTACGCGTGCGTCCTGACCGAGGCGGACAAGAAATCGATCCAGGCGCT
Organism: Binatia bacterium; assembly: GCA_036505755.1. Lineage (GTDB taxonomy): Bacteria > Desulfobacterota > Binatia > UBA9968 > UBA9968 > DP-20. The sequence goes on from DASXSW010000565.1 coordinate 80, forward strand.
CAACCGATACCAGATCGAGCAAGGACTCGTGAAGAAGGAAATTCCCTTGGAGAGTCTGTTCGTGAAAGAAGCGTTCAGAATGTAAGGCATGGGGTATTGGAGTGTTGGAGTGATGGGTCCGAAGAAACCCAATAGTCCAGTTCTCCACCACTCCACTACTCCAATTTTGTTCATCCAATCTCGTAAGGAACGCTATGGCAAATTCGTTTGAGTTATTTCCGCAACACCGTGCCACGACGCTTCCCGGCGGCTACATGGGCAAAATTCTCCGCGTCGATCTTACGACCGGATCGCTGAAGGACGAAAATCTACCGGAAGAGCCGGTGCTGCGAAAATTTATCGGCGGACAGGCGCTCGCGCTTTATATGCTCATGCGCGAGCTGCCGCTCGACGTGAAGCCCTATGATCCGGCGGCCAAGATGGTGATGTTCACAGGGCCATTAACCGGGACGGGTCTTACGCCCGGCGGTACGAAAGTCTGCGCGGTGTTTTTGAGCCCGATGACAAATTACTCTCTCGGCCGCGGCGCCGCGAGCGGCTACTGGGCGGCGTATCTCAAGCAAGCCGGTTACGATGGAATCATTCTCGAAGGCGCGGCGAGCAAACCGACCTACTTATTCATCAATGACGGCAGACCGGAATTGCGCGACGCAAGCCGCTTCTGGGGCAGGGGCGCGCGCGATACCGAAGATCTTTTGCGCGCCGAAGTCGGCATCAAAGACGCCAAAGTCATGGGCATCGGACCGGCAGGTGAGCACATGGTCCATGCGGCAATGCTGTGCAACGATTACAATCATTCCGCATCGCACAGCGGCGGGGCGATTTTCGGATCCAAAAAGCTCAAAGCGATTGTCGTCTACGGCACCAAACGGCCGCCGCTGTTCGATAAGGCCGCGCTCATCGAAGCGGGTCTCAGATGGCGCAAGACGCTGCAGCAGTATTCGATTTCCGACCGCTATGGCGTCGGCCACGCGCGCCATCTTGACGCGTTGCCCAACAACAACATGCAAAGCTCGCTGATCGCCGACCACAACCGCGGCTTCGATCAGAACCGAGTTACGCAGCGGCCGTGTTTTCAATGCGCGCGTCTTTGTCCCTGGGACGTGGAGATCGGCGAAGGCGAATTCAAAGGCAAGATCGGCCACTTCAATGCCGGCGCCGAGTGGCTCGACACGTTTTGGAATCTCGGCGTCAAAGGCAATGCGACGCTCTATCTTGCCGAGCGCATCAACGATCTCGGTATCGAGTGCGGTCACTTCGCTTTCGGCGCTGGCGTTTTATTCGAAGCCTATGAAAAAGGACTGGTCAAAGCCGAGGATTGCGATGGCTTGAGTCTTGAATGGGGCAATGTGGAGGCGATCGACAAGTTGCTTGAGATGACCGCGCGGCGCGAAGGCAAATGGGGCAACTTGATTGCTGACGGTCCGCTCGAAGTCGCCGAAGCGATCGGCGGCGACGCTGTGAAATGGGTTGTACATACCAAGCGCGGCGTTCCCGCCATGCATGATTGGCGGCCCCACTTCAGCAACATGCTGCGCGAGATTGTCGCCAGCGGCGGTATGAAGCCGCAGGGCGGCGGCGCGGCGAATCCGCCGCCCGATTTGAAATACCGCGAAAAGTGGGGACCGCTCGATCGTGATGACCCCAAAGGATGGCCCCAGTCCAACGTGATCGCCGAGCAGTACCGCCAGTTCGTCGGCCTCATGGGCGGCTGCTGGTTTGCGCAGATGCACCTCAAGCCGGATGGCTTGAACAGCGTTGTCGATTCGTTCAATGCCACCACGGGTTGGAATTTTACGCTCGACGAGGCGATGCTGGCGGGGCATCGGAGCGCGATATTGCAAAGCGTTTTCGCAACCCAACGCGGCTGGATCGCCGACCACGACTGGCAGCAGGTGGGCCAGCGTTTTATTGATCCTGTGCCCGACGGAAAATTTAAAGGTTTCACCATTGCCAAATGGCTGCCGGAGATGGTGCGCGAATACTATCAGCTCTCCGG